>JAWWPM010000270.1:0-3835 GCA_033854915.1 Nocardioidaceae bacterium | reverse complement strand
AGGTTGTTGGCGAGCCAGTTCCACTCAGGCTCGTTCCACCCCAGGTCGCGATGGCCGGCCTGCACGAAGACGCGCAGCGGCTTGTGAGGTGTCTGGGGGAGCAGCGTCGGGTAGGGGTTGCCGTCGGCCATCTGCGCGAAGCTGGGCAGCAGGCAGATGACGCGGCGGAACGCGTCGGGGCGCAGCCACGCTGCGGTGAAGGCGCAGCTGCCGCCGCTGCTGAAGCCGCAGATGCCCCGGCGTCCGGGGTCCTCGCTGATCGACCACCGTTGCGTCACCTCCGGGAGGATCTCGTCCAGCAGGAAGCTGACGTAGCGGTCGTCGAACGCGTCGTACTCGGCGTTGCGGTGCTTCCGCTGGTCGGGATCTTCGACATTCTCGAAGACACCCGGATCCACGAACACGCCGATGGTGACGGGAAGGTCGCCGCGGTGGATCAGGTTGTCCAGCACGACGGCGGTGCGCAGATCGTCCTCGGGGTCCAGGAAGCCCTCCCCGTCCTGGAAGACCATCAGCGAGGCCGGCTCGGTCGGTGTGTACTGCGTCGGCACGTAGACCCAGAACCTGCGGGAGGTGCCCGGGTAGACCGTGCTGTCGTTCCACTCCAGCTCCGTGATCGTGCCCGTGGGCACACCTTCCTGGACCCGGGAGTCCGCACCGTAGGCGTAGCGGACCTCCGACTGGTCGAGCGGCAGCGGGTGGAAGGGAACCTCGGTCGTCACCGCGGCTCAGGCCTCGCCCGGGAAGCGGACACCGAGCTGGCGGCGGACCTCGTCGAGCACGCGCATCAGGACCACGGTCTCGTCCAGTGGTAGCAGGTCGGACTCCGTCCTGCCGGCGCTCAGGAGCCGCGCGAACTCGGCGGCCTCGTAGGCCAGCCCGTGCTCCCTGCTCGGTGGCTCGTAGCGGTCGAGCTCGCGGTCGTCCGGGTCCAGGAGACGCACCACGTTGGGTTGGTAGAACCAGCCGTCGATCTCGAGGCGCGCGGCAGTGCCCGAGATCGACGCCGTGCACGGCGTCTTGGCGAGCATCGTCGACGAGAGCGTGCCGATGGCACCCCCGGGGCCGGTGACCGCGATCGTCTCGCCTGCGTCGACCCCGGTCTCGACCAGCGTCCCCGTCGCCCTGACATCGGAGAACCCGCCGAGAGCCAGGTGCGCGAAGGACACCGGATAGATCCCCAGGTCGAGGAGCGCACCGCCGGCCAGCGCGGGGTCGGCCAGACGCTGGGGGCCGTCGGGATACAGCAGCTGCCCGTGATCGGCTGCCACCGCGGTGACCTCGCCCAGCAGACCGTCCTCGAGACACCGTCGTACGACGTCGTAATGGGGGAGGAAGCGGGCCCACATCGCCTCGACGGCCAGCAGACCCTGGGCGCGGGCCGCCTCGACGACCTCCACGGCCTCGGCCGCGTTGCGGGTGAACGCCTTCTCCACCAGGACCGGCTTGCCGGCACGCAGAGCCAGCATCGCGTGCTCGTGGTGACTGGAATGAGGGCTGGCGATGTAGACGGCGTCCACCTCGGGGTCCGCGACCAGTGCCTCGTAGCTGCCGTGCGCCCGCCCGGCCCCGAACTCGGACGCGAACGCGCGGGCCCGCTCGAGCGAGCGCGAGCCGGCTGCCACCACGCGTGACGTCGTCCTCGCGTGCAGCGCGGCAGCCCAGTCGTGCGCGATGCCGCCCGGCGCCAGCACACCCCACCTCAGAGCCGGAGCGTCGAGGGGGTCGGGGATCCGAGAGGGCGGAAGCGTCGTCACGCGGCCATCATGCCAAGCCACGGGCCGGCGCCCCCATGGCGGCACCGTCGAGGTGGATGGCGAGCCGGTGCCGACCGGGATGCCCGGTGAGTAGCCAGCCCCCTGCCGGATCCCTTGTCCTCAGTCCGGACTTATCGCGTCCACTGGTCCCGCCCTCGGGAGACCTTCGGCTCCTGCCCGGGTGCCCCTTGCCTGCGAGCGTGGTGGTACCGACGAAAGGATTTAGGCAGTGACCATCGCCATGTTCCGTGCGCTCGACGCACTGGCCACCGACACGCCCCACCACGAGCACGAGTGCGGGGCGCACGACGACGCCTGTGACGACGAGTGCTGCATCGCAGCCGCCGTGATCCCGGCCGAGGGCCTGGAGTAGCCGCTGGCCCGCGGATGATGCGATGCTCGTTCACCGACACCGGTGGTCCGATGGACCAGCGGTGTCTTCGTCGTTGGCGGCGGTCCGTGGAGCGACGGCGGCCGGCCGCGGTCTCGCGGGCACGCCGAAGTGGGGCCTGTCCCGGGGCTGGTGCGCTTCGGGACGGCCCGCTGGCCGATGGGCTCGGCGGCCGGTGCGGAGTCGGTCAGCCGACGTGGCGGATGAGGTTGGTGCGCATCTCCATGAGCCGGCGATCCGCGTAACGGGCCTCGGCCCAGTTGCGGCGAACGGCGGAGGCGATCCTGGCGATCCGGGAGTGCGATGAGTACGACATGCTGGTGTCCTTCTTAAGTCAGCGAGTCCTTCTCGCCACTACCAGAGTGACAGATCGGGACCCCAACTCTCACATCCTCGGGTCACCCCGCAACGTGACGCTCATCTCCCCCTCGGCAGAGCCCGAAACCTGCCTGTCTGCGCAGGTCAGCGTGGGATCGACTCGCGCCAGGTGCGGTGGCTGATCTCCGCTCCGTCGTGCTCGGCGTGCACCCAGATCGACACGTCGTAGGACGCCGGTGTGACGTCGACGGTCATGCCGGACCGGACCGTCGCGGCCACGCCCGGCCAGGTCAGGTCGAAGACGGTGTTGGCGCGTGCGGTCTGGGCGAAGGAGCGGGTGTCGACGGTGACCTCGCCGAGGTAGAGCTCGTGCGACGTGCCGTCGTACGGCGTGGTGCAGCGGCTGTCCGAGCGTGTCGTCGCCGAGGTGGTCCGGGCCAGGACGTCGTGGTGGATCGCCCAGCTCACGCCCTCGGTCGACTCCGACGAGTGCTCGGCGCCGGGGCCGAAGGTCGGCGTCGGGTAGGTGCCCTCGTCGAGCAGGGGGAGGGTCAGCGACGCCGTGCGCAGGTTGAGTGTCACCGGCTCGGGCGGCGCGATGGTGTTGGGCCAGTCCGCGCCCGCGACGGACACGCGCAGGGTCTGCCCCGACGACCACTGGTAGGCGCAGGCGTCGAGGACGATCTCGACCTCGTACTCGCGACCGGGCACCAGCGGTGCCGGGGAGCCGTGCACGCCGTCGCGGTAGGCGAGGTCGAGGGTGCCGCGGCTGACCAGGGCCGAGGTGCCGTCGGGGAAGACGTCACAGACCTTGACCGACAGCGATGCGGCCGGCACGGTCGCCCAGATCCGGGCGCGGAAGACCGGGTGGCCGACCACAGGCCCCGGCGGTGCGTCCACCTCCCAGGTCAGCGAACACTCGTCGTCGAGCCGCTGGTCGCCCGAGAGCCCCCACGGCAGATGGCCCGCGCAGTCGATCCACGCCGCCGTGCCCACGTCGGGCACCACAGCGAGGGAGACCGGCGCGGTCAGGTCGAGGGTGGCCTCGGTGACTGGCGGCACCGACGGCAAGGTCAGCCAGGCGCCGTCGTGCAGGTCGAGGTCGATCTCGGGCCGGGTGGAGGCGCGGACGAACACGTCGGACCGGTCCTCGTGGTCACCTCGGCCGCGCATCCAGTGGTCGAACCACGCGACCAGCTCGGCCTCGAAGTCGATCCGCGGTCCGGGCATCGCGGTGGTCGGGTCGGCGTGCGCCCACGGCCCGGCCAGCAGCCGGTGCGGCGTTCCGTGCCGGGCCAGCTCGGCGACGGAGCGGAAGGAGTTGTTGCGGTAACCGTCGGCCCAGCCGGCCACGATCATCACCGGGCAC
>JAWWPM010000269.1:0-5549 GCA_033854915.1 Nocardioidaceae bacterium | reverse complement strand
GCCCTGCTGCTCGCCGTGCGGTGCGGCACGGCGAGGCGGCCCCTGGTCGACCTGCCCGGCTGGTGGCGCACGGTGCGCGAGGCCGACCTCCCGGGCGCGCTGTTCCTGGCCGCCGCCCTGGCCGGGGTGATCCTGGCGTTCTCGACCGCCGACCCGAAGATCGAGGTGTTCGCACCGCAGGGCTGGTGGTACCTCCTCGGTGCCGTGGTGGCGACCGGTGTCCTGGTGTGGCACCTGCGCACCGAGGAGACGCCGCTGGTGCCGCGCGGCGCCCTGCGGCGTACCCCGGCCTGGGGCGCGCTCCTGGTCAGCTTCTTCATCGGTGCGGCCCTGATCGCGGCGCTGATCGACATCCCGATCTTCGCGCGGACCACCGTCTATCCCGACTCCCAGCTGCTCGCCGCCCTGGTGCTGGTGCGGTTCCTGGTCGCGATCCCGGTCGGGGCCGTGGCCGGCGGCTACCTCACCCGCACCCTGCCGGCCGGGGTGGTCGCAGCGGGCGGGCTGACGTTGGCCGCCCTCGGCTTCGTGCTGATGACAGGCTGGGGGCTGACCACGCTGTCGGGCTGGTCGGCCAACGTCTCGCTCCTGGTCGGCGGACTGGGCTTCGGGCTGGCGCTCGCCCCGGTGAACGCGGCGGTTCTGGCCACGACCGACCGCGAGGTGCATGGGCTCGCCAGCGCCGGGGTCGTGGTCGCCCGCATGGCCGGGATGCTGGTCGGCATCTCCGCCCTCACCACGATCGGCCTGCGCCGCTACTACACCGAGACCCGCGACATGCCGCCCCCGCTCCAGGTCTGCGGCGGCACGACCAGCCGCTGCGACGCGTTCGACAACCTGCTGCGGCACGCGGGCATCGCCCAGGAGCACACCGTCTTCGCCGGTGCGGCCGTCTGTGCGGTGATCGCCGCCGTACTGGCACTGGCACTGTTCCGGGGTGCCCCCACCCGCTCGGTCCGCGCCACCGTGCTGGCCCGCCTCGCCGGATGACGTCCCGCAGCGCACCTTCGAGAACGGTCGCGCTAGCCTCGCCTGCGTGAACGACCCCCTGGCCCGGGCGGCCGCCCTCCCTGGCGACTTCGACGACCTGCTGGCCGCCAACGCGTCGTACGCCGCGTCCTTCGACGAGGGCGACTTCGACGGCGTGGCCCATGCGGGCGTGGCGATCGTGACCTGCATGGACTCCCGGATCGACCCGCTGCGGATGCTCGGCCTGGGCCACGGCGACGCCAAGATCTTCCGCAACCCCGGCGGGCGCGTCACGCCCCAGGCGCTCGAGGCGCTCGTGCTGGGGGTCCACCTGCTGGGGGTCGACCGCATCCTGGTGATCCCCCATACCCGCTGTGCGATGGCCTCGTCGTCCGAGGCCGAGCTGCACGCCCGGGTGTCGGCGTCGGCCGGCCAGGATGCCAGCTGGTATCCCTTCCACGTCGTCGAGGACCAGCTCGAGACGCTGGCCGAGGACGTGCACCGGGTGCGCTCGCACCCGCTGATCCCCGACACCGTACGTGTGGGTGGCTTCCTCTACGACGTGGACACCGGGCGGATCACCCGTCACCTCTGAGCGCCTGCCGAACCTCAACGCCCTCCCGCCCGTATCTCCGTGTCCGCGTGCGACTCCTTGATCCAGTGGGAATGCCATGGACGGGGTCGCCGGGTGGGGGGAGAATCGCGTCGTGACACTGCTCGAGAGGGAGACGCAGCTCGGGTCACTGCTCCAGTACGCCGACGAGGCCCGCGGCCGCGCCGGTCGCCTCGTCCTGATCTCCGGCGAGGCCGGTGTCGGCAAGTCCTCGCTGGTCGAGGAGCTGCAGCTCCGCCTGCCCGAGGCGACCTGGGCGTGGGGTGCCTGTGACGGCCTGTTCACGCCCCGGCCCCTTGCCCCGCTCCACGACATCGCGCGTGAGCTCGGTGGCCCGCTGCTCGACCTGATGCGCAGCGCCGCTTCCCGCGACGAGATCTTCGACGAGACACTCCGGGCGGCGGCTGCGGTCGAGGACGTCGCCGTCCTGGTCGTGGAGGACGTGCAGTGGGCAGACGACGCCACCCTCGACCTGCTCCGCTTCCTCGGTCGGCGCATCCGCGACCTGCCTCTCCTGCTGCTGGTCACCTTCCGCGACGACGCCCTGGCCCCGACCGATCCCCTCCGGGTGGCCGTCGGTGAGCTCGCCGGGCAGCGCTACACCCGTCGCATCGACCTGCCGCCCCTGACGTCGGCCGGAGTACGCCGGCTGGCCGAGGGCTCGTCGTACTCCCCCGACGAGCTGTACCTGCTCACCGGCGGCAACCCCTTCTTCGTCGTGGAGGTGCTGAGCGACGACGGCACCGAGATCCCCGCGTCCGCCCGCGACGCCGTGCTGGCCCGCGCCGCGCGGCTCAGCGAGGCCGCCCGGGCGACGCTGGACCTCGCGTCGCTCGACTCCTGGCGCGTGGACCCCGACCTGCTCTCACGTGCGGGCGGCGTGGCGATGGAGACGCTGGACGAGCTGCTCAGCGTCGGGCTCCTCAAGGCCGAGGGCGACACCCTGCGGTTCCGGCACGAGCTCGCCCGACGCGCCATCGAGTCCGAGGTGCCTCCCCACCGCTGTCGGGCTGGCCACCGGTCGCTCCTCGACGTCCTGGTCGAGGACGACTGTGACGACGAGGCTCGGCTCGCCTACCACGCCGAGGAGATCGGCGATCGCGCGCTCGTGGCCCGTTACGCACCTGCGGCGGCGCGCCGCGCGGCTGCCCTCGGCGCCTTCCGCGAGTCCGCGGCGCAGTACGAGCGGGCCCTGCGTTTCCCACCCGACGACCAGCGGGCTCTCGCCGAGCTCTTCGACGAGTACGCCGACCAGCTTGCGCTGGTCGACAGCTGGCCTCGCGCCGCGCAGGCGCGGGAACGCGCCATCGAGCTCTGGCACGACCTGGGTGACGACCGAAGGGAAGGCTATGCCTACCGTCGGCTCAGCTCGGTCTACTGGCGGCTCTGCCAGGGAGCCAGGTCCACCCAGGCGATCGCCCGGTCGTTGGAGCTCCTGGAGCCCCTCGGGCCAGATCCCGAGCTCGCCCGCACACTGTCGACGCAGGCGTTCGAGCTGTGGACGCAAGGCGACCAGGAGGGCGGACTCTCCATGCTCGACCGCGCCGTGACCATGGCCGAGCAGGTGGGCGACCCCGCCGTGCTCAGCGACGTGATCAACAACGCGGCGTTCGCGTCCTTCCTCCTCCGCGCAGACTGGCGTCCTCAGATGGACCGGGCACTGCAGATCGCCCTGACCGCCGAGGCTGAGGCGCAGGCGGGTCGCGCCTATGCCAACGCGTACACGTTCTTCATCGCACAGTTCCGCTTCGCCGAAGCAGAGCGCTACTGGCGCGACGGCGTCGCCTACTGCGACGACCGCGACATCCCGACGTACGGCACCTGCCTGCGCGGCCACCGCGCGATTGCGCTGCTCGACCTCGGACAGTGGGACGAGGCTGCGGCGCTCGCTCGGCGCGTGCTGGCCACCGAGGCGAGCCCCGTCAACCTGCTCACGTCCCAGGTGACGCTGTCTCTCGTCCTGGCCCGGCGCGGAGCCCCGGGGGCGCTGGAGGTCATCGAACCCGGGGTGATGGAGGCCGACAACCTCGCTGAGGCCGAGTGGATCACGGCAACCCGCCTGGCCCGGGCCGAGATCCGATGGCTGGCCGGCGACGACGAGGGCGCCATAGCCGACCTCGCCGTCGTACGCTCGGTGATCACGCCGCTGGCGTACCTCGAAGACGCCCGCCTCAGTGTCTGGGAGCAGCGTCTGCTCGGCGCCGCCTCACCGGTCTCCCCCGCGCCCGGTCCGTGGGCGACGTCACTGGTGGGCGAGCACGCGGCCGCGGCCACCCACTGGGACCGCCTCGGCTGCCGCTACGAGGCAGCTCTGTCTCTCTTCGACTCCGACGGTGACGACGACCTGCGCGACGCCATCGTCCGCTTCGAGTCGCTGGGCGCCGATGCCACGGCGCGGCGTGCCAGGCAGAAAATGAAGGAGCTCGGGCATCGCGCCGTACCCGCTGGCGCCCGCGCGACCACCCGCCGGCACCCGGTCGGCCTGACCCGGCGGGAGGACGAGGTGCTGGCGCTGCTCTGCGAGGGGCTGACCAACGAGGAGATCGCCGGCCGGCTGGTGGTCTCGACCCGCACCGTCGACCACCACGTCTCGGCGGTGCTGTCCAAGCTCGGCGTGAGCTCGCGGGGCGCGGCCGCGGCGCGGGCCCGGAAGCTGGGGCTGGTTCCGGAAGCCGCGACAACCTAGGTAGTTCCGGCGCCCAACCTGGGTGAGTCTCCCGATGAGGCAGGGGCCCGCCCGTTCCTACGGTGATGACCGACCACACATCACCGAAAGGTTCACCTCATGCCGCTCTACATGGACATCCATCATCTCGACGGCCCGGTCTCGGCCGACGACGTCGCCAAGGCCCACATGGCCGACCTGCAGACGCAGGACAAGTACGACGTGAACTACCAGCGCTACTGGGTCGACGAGGCCACCAGCACCGTCTTCTGCCTCGTCGAGGCGCCGTCCGCGGACGCCGCCAACACCGTGCACCGCGAGGCCCACGGCCTGGTGGCGGACACGGTCTACGAGGTCAAGGAGGGTTCCTGATGTCGCGACGTACGACGTTCGTCGGCCTCCTGGTCGCCCTGGCCGGGCTGCTGCTGCCGTTCGGTGCTCCAGCCACCGCCGGAGCTGCCGGTGAGGTGTCCGCCGCGCAGGCGGCCACCGACGGGTTCACCCACCCGGCCGGCGCCACGAAGGCCGGCTACGGCCTCCTCAAGGACGCCGACGGCATTGCCTGCATCTCGATGAAGGGGATGGGCGCCATGGGCGTCCACTACGTCAACGGGGCCTTGGTCGACTCGAAGATCCAGGTCCGCAAGCCCGAGGCCGTCGTCTACCGGTTCACCAGCAACGGCCACCTCAAGGAGTCCGCGCTGGAGTACCTCGTGCTCCGCAAGGCATGGCGCGCGGCCAACGGTGCCGACGCCGCCCGGCCGGAGCTCTTCGGCCACCGGTTCAACCTGACCAAGGCAGGCAACCGCTTCGGACTGCCGGCGTTCTACTCGCTGCACGCCTGGCTCTGGTACGACAACCCGGCCGGCCGCTTCACGATGTGGAACCCGAAGGTGCACTGCCCCTCGGGCATCTGACACCGGTTCCACACCACGGGGGGATCACCCGGTCCGCTGCCCCGCCAGCCTTCCCTGGCGCGGTAGCGGGCCGGTTGCTCGTGCGTCAGGGGCCCGAGCCGTCGGTCTCGCGCTCGGGCCGGGCCTCCCTGGTGCCGTGCTTCACCGCGAGCCGGATCACGACGTACAGCACCAGCAGCGCGAGCACCAGGAACACCAGCAGCTCGGGCAGACCTATCGCGAACATGCCCGGATCGTACGCCGCCCCGCTGCCGGGCGGTGATCGTTCAGGCGTCCAGGGCCTCGACGTCCACGTCGTAGGCCCCCTGGACCAGGAACTCCTTGCGCGGAGCGACCTCGGAGCCCATCAGCAGCTCGAAGACCTCGGCCGCGACCTGGGCATCGT
>JAWWPM010000268.1:0-25635 GCA_033854915.1 Nocardioidaceae bacterium | reverse complement strand
GGTCGGCGATAGCCTTCGAAGACCGGCCGCATGCCCGCGATCGCGCGACCCCCGGAGCCGCGGGCCAGCCCCAGCAGCACGGTCTCGGCCTGGTCGTCCCGGGTGTGCCCGAGCAGCACGGCCTCGGCCTCGAACCGCTCCCGGATCTCGTCGAGCAGGGCGTAACGGGCCGCTCGGGCCGCCGCCTCGGGGCCGAGTCCGGGCGCGTCCACGGTGGCCCGGGCGTTCACCGTCTCGTCCACGCCGATGAGGGACAGCTGGGCCACCACCCGGTCGGCCCGCTCGGCCGAGCCCTCCTGGAGCCCGTGGTCGATGGTCGCGCCGATGACGTGCCAGCCCGGCTCACGACCCTCGAACACGGTGGCCGAGGCCAGCGCGAGGGAGTCCGCGCCGCCGCTGCAGGCGACGACGAGCCGGGCTCCCGGCTCGAGGTCCGCCAGCCCCCGTCGTACGGCGTGGCGCACGGCCGCGATCGAAGGGTGCAGGCTCATGCTCAGCCCTGGAGGACCCGCGAGATCCAGGCGGCGGGATCGGCGATCTCGGCCTTCGACGGGAGGTTGTCGGGGCCGGCCCAGACGGCATTGAAGTCGTCCATCCCGACCTTCTCGACGACGGCGCGCACGAACGCGGCGCCGTCGCGGTACTGCGCCATCTTGGCCTCGAGTCCGAGCAGGCGGCGCAGCAGCCGGTCGAGCGTCCCGACACCCTTGCGGCGCTCGTCGAAGCGGCCGCGGATGGCCGACACCGTGGGGATCACGCTCGGGCCGACGCCGTCCATGACGACGTCCGCGTGGCCCTCGAGCAGCGACATCACGCCGGTCACCCGGTCGACGATCTCCTTCTGCTCCGGGCTGCCCATCAGGTCGAGCAGGCTGGCCGAGCTGCCGCCCTTGAAGACCTCGGACAGGCGCTTGAGCCCGTCGTCCAGCAGCCGCTGGGGCTCGACGGTGTCCGCGAGAGCGGTGAACTCGCTGAACAGGTGGTCGCGCATCCAGGGCACCGCGGTGAACTGCACCCGGTGGGTCTCCTCGTGCAGGCACACCCAGAGCCGGAAGTCGGTCGGGTCGACCTCGAGCTCGCGCTCCACGTGCACCACGTTGGGCGCGACCAGCAGCAGCCGGCCGGTCGGCTCGTGGAACGGGTCGAACTGCCCCAGCACGCGGCTCGACATGAACCCGAGCAGGCCACCCACCTCGGCGCCGGTGACCCGCGAGCCGATCGCCTGGGTGACCGCACCGGGCGGACCCTTCTTGGCCTCGAGCTTGTCGATGATCGGGGAGAGCAGCTTGGCGAAACCGTCGACGTTCGCCTGGATCCAGGCCGGCCGGTCCACGACGAGGACCGGCGCCGACAGCGCACCCGCGTCGAGGCCGGTGAACTCCCTGACGTAGGACGTCGAGCGGTTGGCGCCCTCACGCAGCTCGGCGACCGTCGCCGCGGCCTCGTCGGCACTCACCTCGGGCCCGGCGCCGGCCACGCGTGAACCGAGGCTGACTGCGAGGTCCCAGTCGACCATGTTCGACGTCATGGAAGGAGCCTACGTGGCTCAGCAGCGGCAGTCCGCGAGGGCCGACGCCAGCCGGTCCAGAGCCGCCTCCGCGTCGAGGGTCCCGAGGTCGGGCACGTGGTTGCTGACGAAGGCGAACACCAGCAGCCGGCCGCGGGCGTCGGTGGCCAACCCGGCCAGCGCGCTCGTGCCACGCAGGGTGCCGGTCTTGGCGCGCACCCAGCCACCGCCCCGCGTCTGCTCGAAGCGGTCCTGGAGCGACCCCGTGAAGGACGCCACCGGCAGGCCGGTCAACACCGGGCGGAGCTCGGGATGGTCACCGCTGGCGGCCAGCTGCAGCACGGCGACCAGGGTGCGCGGGTCGAGCCGGTCGTCGCGCGAGAGCCCGCTGCCGTCGTACCAACGAGCTCCGTGCAGGGCGATCCCGAGGTCGCCGAGGGTCTTCCGGACGCCGGCGACGCCGGCGGTGAACGAGCCGCGCCCGGAGACCGCGAGCCCCACTTGGCGGGCGAGCACCTCGGCGCCCTCGTTGTCGCTGGTCTCGAGCACCCGCTCGACGATGTCGGAGAGCGGGACGCTGGTGACCCGGGCCAGCTCCTGGGCACCGCGCGGCGCGGCCCGGTCGCGTGGCGAGCCGGCGACCCGGACGCCGTCGGCGTCGAGGTACGAGGCGAAGTCGGCCGCCGCGGTCGCGGCCGGGTCGTCGACCCGGCGGGACTTGTCGGCCGCGACGCCTTCGTCGGCCCAGAGCGCGGTGATCCGGGAGACCACCTGGTCGGTGAGGTAGCCGGCCGGCCAGTGCGGGCTCAGGTCCGGCCCGCTGAACAACGAGGCGTCGTAGCCGACGTCGACCCGGGTCAGGCCCGCGGCCTTCAGCCGGTCCGCCGTGCGCCGCGCCAGCACCTGCAGGCTCGCGTCGGACGGCGTGCCCACCTTGGCCGCGCGGTCGGACAGGAAGGGGTCGCCGCCGCCGACCAGGGTGACCGACCGCCCCTGCCGCACGACCCGGGTGGCGAAGGTGTGGTCGGGTCCGAGCACGTGCAGGGCGGCGGTGGCGGTGACCAGCTTCAGCGTCGAGGCCGGCATCGCCGGGCCGGACCCCTGCGTGAGCAGGGCCGGTCCCGCGAGCGGCGCGACCACGGCGCGGATCTTCGCGAGGGCCGGGTCGGCGAGCGGGCCGGCGAGGACACGTCGTACCGCCGACGCCGCGGGCTGCCCCGCCGGCGCCGGGCGGGCAACCGTCCGGACCGGCAGCGGGCCGGCCAGGGCCGGCGCGGCCGGAGCGGGCCTCGTAAGTGGCACGTCCGGCGCAGCGCCGAGCCAGCGGGTGCCCAGGTCGTAGTGGTACGACGCGGCGGCCGCGCCGAAGATCGCGAGCACCAGCACGATCGGCGCCCACCGGAACACGGCGCCACCGAGGCCGCGGCGTGTCCGCCGTTCCGCTCGCGCCACGATCCTCGCCTCTCGACTGCTGTGCCGGACTCGTTGTGCCGGACTGTGACGCCCGACTGGTGTGCCCGCTGGGCATGTGGGTTCATTGTGCGGGAGACTGGCCCCGCCCTCGGGGCCCGGGTCGCCCACACTTTGTCGCTGGAGGAAGCCGTGCTGGAGTTCGACGTACTGGTGGAGATCCCGAAGGGGAGCCGCAACAAGTACGAGGTCGACCACGACTCCGGCCGGATCCGCCTCGACCGGACGCTGTTCACCTCGACGCAGTACCCGGCCGACTACGGGTTCATCGAGAACACCTTGGGCCAGGACGGCGACCCGCTGGACGCGCTGGTGCTGCTGATCGGCGAGCCGACGTTCCCGGGCTGCCTGATCAAGTGCCGGGCCATCGGGATGTACCGGATGACCGACGAGAAGGGTGCCGACGACAAGGTGCTCTGCGTGCCGGTCGCCGACCCGCGCCTGGAGCACATGCGCGACATCAACCACCTGCCGAAGTTCGACCGGCTCGAGATCGAGCACTTCTTCACCGTCTACAAGGAGCTCGAGCCCGGGAAGTCCGTCGAAGGCGCCGACTGGGTCGGCCGCACCGAGGCCGAGCTCGAGGTGCACGCGTCGTTCGCGCGCCTGCAGGACCACCCCGAGGACCTGCACTGACCGACGCACCCGCGGCGCACGGCGCCCACGACCATGCCGACGACCCGCGCAACCGGGACGTGCTGATCCACGTCAACGGTGAGCTGGTGCCGCGGGAGCGGGCCGTGGTCTCGGTGTTCGACGCCGGCTTCGTGCTCGGCGACGGCATCTGGGAGGGGCTCCGCGTCGTGGGCGGCCACCCGGCGTTCCTCGACCAGCACCTCGACCGGCTCTGGGAGGGTGCGGCCGCGCTGGCCCTGGACGTCGGGCTCACCCGGGCCGAGCTCACCGCACGGCTCTACGAGACGCTGCGGGCCAACGACATGACCGACGGCGTCCACATCCGGCTGATGGTGACCCGCGGCCCGAAGTCCACGCCGTACCAGGATCCGCGCTTCTCCGCCGGGCCGGCGACGGTGGTCATCATCGCCGAGCACAAGGACCCGCTGCCGGCGACCGTCGTGGACGGGCTCTCTCTGTTCACCGTGCACGTACGCCGGGCGTCGCCCGACACGCTCGACCCGAAGCTCAACGCGCACAGCAAGCTCAACGACATCACGGCCTGCATCCAGGCCTACACCGCCGGCGCCGACGAGGCGCTGATGCTCGACCCGCAGGGCTTCGTGGCCACCTGCAACTCGACGCACTTCTTCGTGGTCAAGCGGGGTGAGGTGTGGACGTCGTCGGGGGCCTACTGCCTGGGCGGCATCACCCGGGCGAACGTGCTGGCCGTCTGCCGGGAAGCCGGCATCCAGACGCAGGAGAAGCTGTTCAGCCTGACCGACGTCTACTCCGCCGACGAGGCCTTCGTGACCGGTACGTTCGCCGGCGTGGTACCCGTGCACACCGTCGACGGCCGCCGGATCGGGGACGGCACGCGCGGACCGATGGTCGAGCGGCTCCAGGGTCTGTACCGCGGGCTGGTGGCTCGCGACGTCGCGGGGCGCATCGCGCCATCCGGCTCGTGACCGTGCGGCTCGCGTGCTGGTCGGGCCCGCGCAACATCTCCACCGCGACCATGCGCGCGTGGGAGAACCGCCCGGACTGCGAGGTCGTCGACGAGCCGCTCTACGCGTGGTACCTCGACCACACCGGCCTCGACCACCCGGCCCGCGACCTCGTGGTCTCGGCCGGGGAGACCGACTGGCAGCAGGTCGTCGCGTCGCTGACCGAGCCGTGGCCGGACGGCCCGGCACTGCAGTACCAGAAGCACATGGCCCAGCACCTCGTGCCCGCCCTGCCCCGCGACTGGATCGCCTCCCTGCGCAACGTGCTGCTGATCCGCGACCCGGCCGAGGTGGTGGCGTCGTACGTCCGCTCGCGCGCCTCGGTGACCCCCGACGACATCGGGGTGCTGCAACAGCTCGAGCTCCGGCGGCTCCTCGGCCCGGAGGTGCCGGTGATCGACGCGGCCGACTTCCTGGGCGATCCTGAGGCCCACCTGCGCTGGCTGTGCGACTACGCCGGCGTCGCCTTCACCCCGGCGATGCTGAGCTGGCCGGCGGGGCCGCGGACGAGGGACGGCGTGTGGGCGCCGTACTGGTACGACGCGGTGCTGCGCTCGACCGGCTTCGAGCCCCACCGGCCGCGGGCGGTCGAGCTGTCCGCTGAAGGCGAGGCCGTCGTCGCTGCCCTGCAACCGGCGTACGACGAGCTGCACGCCGCGCGGCTGGTGCTCTGAGGTCGGCCCCCGGCGGGCCGTGCGCGGAAAACGCGGAACAAATGAACCAGAATCCACCTGTCTCAGCCATTTGCTCCGCGTTTTCCCACACCGGGGCGATCGGCCGGGCAACCGGGCGGGCCACGGGGGCGGGCTCAGCGGCCCAGGTCTGCGAGGAACCGGTCCAGCGCGCGGATCGCCTCGGCGTGCAGCTCGACCCCGCGGACCGTGTCGCCGGGAGCCATCAACGCATGGTCGGCGCCAGGGATCTCGCAGAGGTCGCAGCCTCGCTCGGCCAGGAATCGGGCCACGTCGGGGCGCCAGGCGAGGTCGTCGGCGGTGCCGCCGATCAGCAGCTGACGGGCCGGGTTGGCGGCGATCGCGTCGACCAGTGACGGCTGGTCGAGCAGCGGGGTGAGCCAGACCGACTCGCAGCCGCGCTCGGCGGCGAGCGGGGCGGCGTACGTGCCGAGCGACTTGGCGACGAGCAGCAACCGGCCGCCGTCCGGCAGCGCCTCCTCGACTCGGGCCCTGACCCACGCCGTGGTCTGCTCGTCCGACTCGTGGGCCGGCGGGTCCCACCACACCTGCCGCACCGACCACCCGTGCTGGAGCAGGGCGAAGCCGGCGAAGAACAGCAGCGGTGCGACAGCCGGGTAGCCGCGCCCGGGGACGAGCACGGCGGTGCCCACCGGCTCACCCACCGGCTCGAAGCTGGTGGCGAAGTCGCCCGGCACCCTCACCACGGGATCACGCCACGAGGTCCGGAGACCGCAGCATCTCCGGAGGTACGGCGAAACCGTCAACGAGGTCGATCGCGAGCGGCCGGATCTTCAGGCACAGCTCGTTGACCTCGCGCGAGATCGCCTTGGACCGCTGGACGGTGAGGCGCCCGTGCTCCATGAACCAGGCGCGGTCCTGCTCGATGGTGGCCAGGGCGTGCAGGTCGCACAGCGTCGACAACGCGATCCGGAGGTCACCGTCGGGCAGCGCGGCCACCTTCTCGACGAACGCCTCCAGCACCAGCCGCTCGACGTGGGCGCGGGCCGCGCCGATCACGTGGTCCTGCACCCGGGAGAAGACCTCACCAGGGATCATCCCGTCGTCGATGCCGCGCTTCAGCCTCCTCGCGACCCCCGACAGCATGTGCTCCTCGCGGAACCGCAGCATCGCCAGCTGGTAGTTGGGGTCGAGCAGGCCGGCCTCCTGGTCCCAGCCGTCGTTCCCGCCCGGCAGCACGTCCTTGAGGCGTTCGAGCAGCTTGTGCGCCGAGGTCCGCTCGATCACGGTCTCCAGCGCCATGCCGGCCACGAACCGGACGACGCCGAGCTGGTCGAGGTCCTCGAAGTCGCTGGAGTAGTCGGTGAGCAGCCCCTTGGCGACCAGCTGGAGCAGGACGTGGTTGTCGCCCTCGAACGTCGTGAACACGTCGGTGTCGGCCTTGAGGGCGGCGAACCGGTTGACCGCGAGATAGCCCGCTCCGCCGCAGGCCTCGCGGCACTCCTGGATGGTCCTGGTCGCGTGCCAGGTGCCCAGCGCCTTGGTGCCGGCCGCCCGTGACTCCAGCTGCCGGCGGGTCGCCTCGTCGTCGACGGTGCCGGAGAAGACGTCGTGGAGCTGCGCGGAGACGACCTCCTGGGCGAAGTGCAGGGCATACGTGCGCGCCAGCAGCGGGAACAGCCGCCGCTGGTGGAGCCCGTAGTCGAGCAGGAGCTCCTCGCTGTCGGGCAGGGTGGCGTTGAACTGGCGTCGGCGCACGGCGTACTTCATCGCGATCGTGAGCGCGACCTTGGCCGCGTTGATCCCGGCGCCGCCCACGCAGACCCGGCCCTGCACCAGCGTCCCGAGCATCGTGAAGAAGCGCCGGTTGGGATTGTCGATCGCCGACTCGTAGACGCCGTCCTCGCTCACGTCGGCGAAGCGGTTGAGCAGGTTGGCCCGCGGCACCCGCACGCCGTCGAACCAGAGCCGGCCGTTGTCGACGCCGTTGAGCCCCATCTTCAGCCCGTCGTCCTCGACCCGGACGCCGGGCAGCACGTCGCCGTCGGACCGCAGGGGTACGACGAGCGCGTGCACGCCGTGGGACTCCCCGCCCACCTCGAGCTGGGCGAACACCACGGCGACGTCGGCATGGACCGCCGCGTTCCCGATGTAGTCCTTGCCCGAGATCTCGTCGGGGGTGGTGACCACGAACTCGTCGGTGACCGGGTCGTAGGTCGCGGTGGTGCCGAGCGCCTGCACGTTGGAGCCGTGGCCGGTCTCGGTCATCGCGAAGCAGCCCATCAGACGCCCGGTGATCAGGTCCTGGAGGTAGGCGTCGTGGTGCCGCTTCGTGCCGAGCTGGAGGATCGCGCCACCGAACAGGCCGAACTGGACGCCGACCTTCACCAGCACCGACAGGTCGCCGTACGCCAGGGTCTCGAACGACGCGATCGACGCACCGAGGTCGCCACCGCCGCCGTACTCCTTCGGGAAGCCCATCCCGGTCTGGCCGGTGGCCGCCATGGTGAGCACCAGCTCCTTGACCCGCTCGCGGAAGTCCGCCTGTGACAGGGTCTCGGCTTCTTCGAGGACCTCGGCATGCTCGGCGAGGTTGGTGCGGACCAGCGCCCGGGCGTCGGCATACCTGCCGTCGAGGAAGCGGGTCAGCTCGGCGACGTCGATCGTGGGCGGCATGAAGAAACCGTACCCACGGGGGCGGGGCGGAGCGGGCTCAAGGTCGCGCGTAGAAGTTGGGCGCGACCCAGTAGTACATCGACACCTCTTCGACGTCTCGACCGGTTCGCGGCGCCTGGATGATCATCCCGTTCCCGACATAGAGGGCGACGTGGTAGATCGACGAGGGCGAGCTCGACGAGCCCCAGAACACCAGGTCGCCCGGTTGCAGCGAAGAGGGCGAGATCGGCGTCGACTGCTCGTACTGCGCCACGGAGTAGTGGGGCAGCGAGATGCCGCCGGCCCGCCAGGCACCCATGGTGAGCCCCGAGCAGTCCCAGGCGCTCGGGCCGGTGGCGCCCCAGACGTAGGGGTCGCCGAGCTGGGCTCGGGCGAAGCCGATCGCGGCCTGGGCACCCGAGGCCGGGGCGGGCGGACCCACGGGTGGCGGCGGGGCCGGGGCGGGTGGCGGGGTCGTCGGCGCACCCGTCGGGCCCGGGCCGTTGGTGTTGTCCTGTTGCTGCTGAGCCTGTTGCTGGGCCTGCTGCTGGGCCGCTTGCTGGGCGGCTTGCTGGGCCGCCTGCTGGGCGGCTTCCTTCGCCGCCTTGGCCGCGGCCTTCCGCGCTGCCCGCTCGGCCGCCCGCTGGGCGGCGGCGCGGGCCGCGGCCTCGATGCCGGCCTGGCGTTTCTCGGCCAGGTGCACGCTGACGTGCTGCAGGTCCGCGAGACGCTGGATCAGCCGGGTCTTGCGCTCGGCGAGCTGCTGGGTCAGGGCGCTCGCCGAGGCCGCGGCAGCCGCTGCGGTGTCGCGCGCCCGGCGGGCCTGGGCGGCCATCGCCCGGGCCTGCGCCCGAGCCGCGTCGGCCTGGCTCCGGGCGACTCCGGCCAAGGTGGAGGAGGCCCGGAACGAGTCGTAGGTGCTGTCCATCGCCGACTGCGCGTTCTGAAGCGTGGCCAGCTTGCTCAGCACCGCACCGATGCCCGAGCTGCCCTGGATCGCCGAGATCGGGGTCAGCGAGGGACCCATCTCGTACGACGACACGACGCTCGCGGCGTAGGACCTGCGTTGCTGGGAGACGTCGGCCGACGCGATCCGGGCATGCCGGTCGGCGACCCGCGCCTCTCGCCGGGCCTGCTGGAGCTGCCACCGGGCACCGTTGTAGGCCTCGGCCGCCTGCTCGGCGCGCACCGCGGCGTCCTGCATCCGCTGGTTGGCGGCGACCAGCTGGGCGCGGGTCCCGCTGACGTCGTCGGCCGCGCGGGCCGCCCGGTGCTGCGCCTGGTGCACCTGGTGCTGGGACGGGTAGACGTGCTTCCCGTCGGCCGCCGCCCCTGCCGCCACGCCCCCGAGGCCGGAGACCAGGGACAGGGCCAGGGCTGCTGCCCCTAGTCGGTGCACGACGGATCTCCTAGCGGGCCGGGGGTTGGAGGTGCCTCGAGCGCCTGCCGGGGTGTCGTTGGCAGGCCACTCAAAGCAACTCGCTGCACGCTAGTGCGCTCGAGTCACAAAAGGAACAACTTTCCCAAAATTCACAGGAGCCGTCGGCGTGTCGCCTTGACGAACTACATGGTTGTAACTCTTTCCCGTGCGGGTTCCTCGCTGCGGCGGTGCCGCACGAAGGACTGGTTGCTGGCCCAGCCACCGACGTAGAACGACACCAGCGCGATCGCGATGCCCGCGATGTCGTCGGCGACGTAGTGCCAGCCGAAGTAGAGGGTGGCCACGCAGGTCAGGCAGAAGTTCACCCAGAAGACGGCCCGCAGGATCCGGTTGCGGACGGTGTACTGGATCATCATCGCCACCAGCAGCGTGATCGCGCAGTGCAGGCTGGCGAAGCCGGCCACCGACTGCAGGGACGCGTCCGCGGTGTCGTTGAGCACGGGGAACCGGCCGAACTGCAGCGACGTCATCAGCTTGGCCGCGGCGGTGTCGTTGACCGTGCCGTACAGCCACGGGTAGAAGATCCCCGGTCCCGACGTGGGCAGCGCGTAGTAGGAGATGGTGCCGAGCGTCCAGGCGATGCACTGGGACGTGGCGAACCAGTAGCCGAAGCCAAGGTTGCGCGACCAGATCAGCCAGGCCGTCAGCGCCAGGGGCACCAGCGGCAGGAACCACAGGTAGACCGTGGAGAACACCTCGGCGCTGAGCCCGCTGCCGAACGCGCTGTGCAGCACGACCGCCGGCTGGTGCCCGAGGAACAGGGCCCGGTCGATGATGTTGAGCTCACGGTCGAAGATGTGGTGGCGGCCCTCGATGGCGGGGAGCTGCGACTTGAGGTTCCGGTAGCTGACGTAGGTGAAGTAGAAGCAGAGCAGCCCGCTGACCACGAGGGCCATCCGGTCGCGGGTCCAGTGGTCGTGAAGCCGGTCCAGGAACGCCGCCCGCATCCGCTTCGGGTGGCCGCGGGAGACCCACAGGGTGCGCGGCACCAGGTCGATCGTGAAGGCCAGGCCGAGGATGGTCGGCAGCCGGAGGTACGACGGCCCGATGAACCCGTCGGGGTCGACCAGGCGCGTGTCGAAGACGATCGCCGCCAGGACGGCCAGCACGCTCATGCTCACCGCGATGGAGATCATCAGGAGCTGGGCGCGACGAAACACCGGGTCAGTCTAGGGGCGGTCCGCCGATGCTCGTCCCTCGACTGACCTGGTGCCGAGCGGCGCCAGCCGGCTGGCGTCGACGCGCAGGTGGACCGGATCGCCGGGTGCCGGGCGATGGTCGAGGGACGCGACGGCGTCGACGTCACCGAACTCGGTGCGGCACACCAGCCGCACCTGCTCGGGGGTGGCCCTGACCGACAGGACGGCACCGGCGATCTGGCCCCGGTCGGAGACCGCCAGGGCCGAGCGCCGCAGGGCGACCTCGGCCGCCGCGGGGAGCCCGGCCGCGGCGAGCACTCGCTCGGCGGCGGCCCCGGCCAGGACCCGGGCGTAGCCCAGGAACAGCGCGGTGTCGGCGTCGACGGGGGCGCGCCAGACCTCACCGATCGCGCCGGTCTGCACGATCCGGCCCTCGCGCATGACCGCCAGCGCGTCGGCGACCGTGAACGCCTCGTCGTGGTCGTGGGTCACCATCACCGCCGTCGTGCCGGCGGCGAGGAGGATCCGTCGCAGGTCCTCGGCCAGGCGTTCGCGGAGCCCGGCGTCGAGGGCGCTGAGCGGCTCGTCGAGCAGCAGCAGCCGAGGGGAGGCGGCCAGCGCCCGGGCCAGGGCGACGCGCTGGCGCTCGCCCCCGGACAGGGTGGCCGGGTAGCGCTCGGCGAGGTCGGAGAGCCCGACCAGATCGAGCAGCTCGGCGACCCGCACCGCCCGTCCCGGCGCACGGCGGATCCGCAGCGGGTAGCCGACGTTCCCGGCCACCGTGAGCTGCGGGAACAGCTGCCCGTCCTGGAACATCAGCGCGAAGCCGCGTTTGTGCGTGGGCGTCCGTGACACGTCGCCGCCGTGCCAGGAGACGGACCCGGAGGCCTGCTCGAGCCCCGCGATCGCCCGCAGCAGGGTCGACTTGCCGCAGCCGGACGGGCCGAGCACCGCGAGCACCTGCCCGTCGGCCACATCGAGCGACACCTCGGCCACGGCGGGGACGCCGTCGTACGACACGGAGAGGGAGCTGACCTGGAGGGCCGGTGGGGTGGTCAACTCAGAACGTCCCGACCGAGGGGACCCGCAGCCGCTCGACGACCAGCATCACCAGTGCGGTGCTGACACCCAGCACCACCGCGCCGGCCAGGGCCATGCCGTAGTTGAGGTCGCCGGGGTGGCTGAGCAGCCGGAAGATCACCACCGGCAGGGTGGGCCGGTCGTCGCGGACCAGGAACGACGTGGCGCCGAACTCTCCGAGCGAGCAGGCGAAGGCGAAGCCCGCGGCGGCGAGCAGGGGCTTCCAGATCACCGGCAGGTCGACCACGAGCATGGCCCGGAACGGCGAGGCGCCGAGCGTGGCAGCGGCCTGGCGCAGGCGGTCATCGACTCCCTGGAGCACGGGGACGAGGACCCGGACCACGAGCGGCAGCGCGACCAGCGCCTGCGCGACCGGGATCAGCAGGGGCGAGTCGCGCAGGTCGAGCGGCGGCCGGCCCAGCGTGATCAGGAAGCCGAAACCGAGGGTCACCGCGGAGACACCGAGCGGCAGCATGAACAGACCGTCCAGCACCGACCGCAGCCGGCGCTCGCCGCGGCCGCGGGAGCGACGGGTCACGACGGTGGCGACGCTCAGCCCCAGCAGCAGCGACATCCAGGTCGCGTCGACCGCGATCCGCAGCGAGTTCACCAGGGCGGTGGTGACCGGGACCAGCAGCGCCTGATGAGAGCCCGGGGTCTGCAGGGCGCGGTAGTTGGCGACGGACCAGGCGCCGTCGACACGCAGGGAGCCGACGACGAGGCCGGTCAGCGGAGCGACCACCAGCACCAGCAGGACTCCCGTGCCGAGCAGCGCGGGAAGGTCGGCGGCCGAAGGGCGGCGGAGCCGGACCTGCGTGCGCGCGACGCTTCCGTCCGGCGTACGACGGGCCCGGGCCGCCCCGACCAGCAGTCCGATGACCACGAGCAGCTGGAGGATCGACAGCGCCGCCGCGGCCTGGAGGTCGAGCAGCGTGTTGGTGAGCAGGTAGATCTGGGTCTCGACGCTGGAGTAGCGCAGCCCACCAAGGGTCAGCACGATGCCGAACGCGGTCGCGCAGAAGAGGAACACGACCGTGGCCGCCGAGACGACCGCCGGCCGGAGCGCCGGAAACGTGACGTCGCGGAAGACCCGCAGCGGCGAGGCGCCCAGCGCGGCCGCGGCCTCGGCCGGCCGCGGGTCGAGCGACTCCCAGGCGCCACCCACGACCCGGATCACCACCGAGGCGTTGAAGAACACCAGGCCGGCCACGATCGCGGCCGGGGTGCCGTCCAGGCCGAGACCGCCGAGCGGTCCGCTCTCACCGATCAGCAGCTCGAACGCGACCCCGACCACGACGGTCGGAAGCACGAAGGGCACGACCAGGAGGGCACGCAGCCAGGTGCGGCCCCAGAAGTCGAGCCGGTGCAGGACGTGGGCCGCGGGCAGACCGAGCAGCAGGGAGAGCGACGTACCGGCCAGGGATGACCAGACCGTGAACCAGATCGCGCGCCGGATCTCGGGCCGGCCGAGGACGGCGACCGCGCCGCCCGCGTCGAGCCGGCCGTGCGGCACGAAGCCCCGCGAGATCATCCCGCCCACCGGGAGCAGGAAGAAGATCCCCAGCACCAGCAGGGGGATCGCGGCGGCTGCGGCCACGGCAGCGAGGCGCCCGGCGGAGGATCTGGTCATCGGCTGACGAGGTCGCTCCACTGCCGCAGCCAGGCGTCGCGGTCCTGGCTGATCCGGGCCGGGCTCACCGAGAACGGATGCCTCGGCTGGACCGCGAACTTCGCCCAGGTCGGGGGCAGCGGGGTGCCGGAGCGCACGGGGAAGACGTACATCGATTCGGGCAGCGCCTTCTGCACGTCCGGGGACAGCAGGAAGTCGACGAACGCCTGCGCGCCCTTCACGTTCGCGGCGCCGGTGAGCACACCGGCGTACTCCACCTGACGGAAGCAGGTGTCGAGCAGCGCGCGGGTGCTCGACGTGCTCGACCCCTTCGGCACGGTGTCCGCGGGCGACGAGTCGTAGGAGACGACGATCGGCCGGTCACCGTGTCCCCCGCCCTGGGTGAAGTCGGTCTCGTAGGCCTGCGACCAACCGTCGGTGACCAGGGCGTCGTTGGCGAGGAGCTCCTGCCAGTACGCCGGCCAGTCGTTGCCGTACCTGCCGATCGTGCCGAGCAGGAAGGCCAGCCCGGTCGAGCTCGTGGTGGCGCCGGGCACCGCGAGGAGCCCCTTGTAGGCAGGCTTGACGAGGTCACCCAGCGAGCGTGGGGCGGCCAGGTCGTGGGCGGCGAACCAGGTCGTGTCGACGTTGACGCACACGTTGCCGTTGTCGACCGGGGTGAGCCGGTGGTCGTCGCCGGGCAGGACGTAACGGCTCGCGCCGGGCGGGAGCGCGACGTCGTAGGGCGCGAAGACGTCGGCGTCGAGCGCCCGGGTGGCGAAGGTGTTGTCCACGCCGAACGCGACGTCGCCGATCGGATTGCCCTGGCTGAGCACCAGCTTGTTGGTCAGCGTGCCGCCGTCGCCCGACGCGCGGACCACCAGGTGGTAGCCGGACTGGTCCTCGAACTGCCGGATCAGCGGCTTGGGCAGCACGAACGAGTCGTGGGTGACCAGGACGACGTCGGTGGCGGCCTGCGGTTTCGCGCCGGCGCCGACCACCGAGCAGGCGGCCAGGCCGGCGGCGGCGGTCGACAACGCGAGTGCGCGGAGAAACCTCGATGACATGTGACTCCCTTCGCCGGTGCTAGCCGGATCAGGTTCAGAGGGTCTGCGGCTGGTCCGCACTCTCAGCCCCGGTTGGGGCTCCCCTGTCGTGTGTCCTCGAGTGTAGGCCGTGGGGCGGTTCGCTCGTACCAGGTGCCCTGCTTGCCGCCGATCTCTGCCGGGTCGGCCGGCCCGACCGGCTCGAACCCGGCGTTGAGGAGCACCCGCTGCGAGGCGACGTTGGCGTGGGAGGTGGCGGCGCGCAGGGTGGTGACCCCGTGCCGCGCGACGGCGAGCGCACACAGATCGCGCACCGTCGCGGTGGCGACTCCGCGTCCGGCGACCTGCTCGGCGACGCGGTAGCCCAGCAGCGCGACCCCGTCCCCGGCGAGCACCAGGTTAAAGCGACCCAGCACCGCGCCGTCCTCGGCGACCAGCACGTAGTACGCGCCGCCGCCCGCCCTCTGGTCATCCAGCAGGGCCTCCAGCCGCTCGGCGAAGTGCTCGAAGTACGCGTCGCCGCGGTCGGAGATCGAGGCGGAGAAGTACGCGCGGTTGGCCGTCTCGAAGGCCAGGAGCGCCGCGGCGTGTTCGACTCGCAGGCTCTGGAGCTCGGGCATCGGCCGAGGCTATCGACCCTCGGGTGGCGGCGGCTGAACCAGCCGTAGACCCGGGCTGGACCTGCCGCCCGGCGGATCCGGGTGGAGCACCACGGGACCCTCTGTCGTGTCCACGGAGTCCCCCGCCGCTGTGGCTGCGTCTTCGACGCTCCCGAACGTGCCGAACCAGTCACCGTCCACCAGGAGGTTGAAACCGACCTGGTCGGGCGCAGACGGGTGCCAGCCCTCGACCACGCGCACCCGGCCGGACTCGTCCACCCAACGGCGCGGGTTCTTGTTGACGTCCCTCAACATCGCTTGCCCCCTGCCCAGAGCGTAGGGGGTCGTCGGCCACCCCGTCGCACGTTTGGTCGGGTTGGCCCGGTGTCCGCCGTCAGGCCAGCGGTCTAGCCTTCGATGGTGCCGAGCGTTCGTCATCAGGTCCTCGCCCGGGTCGTGCCACGGGTGCGGAAGTCGCGGGAGCTCGACGACGAGCCCAGCGAGCGGGCCCGGGTCGAGCGCTGGCACGAGGGACTCGACCGCACACTGCCGACCGGGACGACACCGCGCTTCGGGCGGCGGTTCTGCGTGGTCACCGAGACGCTGCCCGGCGGGTTCCCGTCGTACTCCATCGCGCGCCGCGGCACCCTGCCCGCGCGCACGATCCTCTACTTCCACGGTGGCGGCTACATGGCGCCGATCAGTGCCTGGCAGGTCAGCTATGCAGCGCGGATGGCCGACGATCTCGACGCGCGGGTGGTGCTGCCCGACTATCCGCTCGCCCCGGAGCACACGTGGCGTGACTCGCACCGCGCCCTGGTCGAGCTCGCCGAACGCCTCGCGACCGGCGACGAGCTCGTGATCGCCGGTGACTCCTCCGGTGGCGGGCTCGCCCTCGCGGTCGCCGAGTCGGTGCGCGACCGCGGCGGCCCGCAGCCGCACCGGCTGCTGCTGATCTCCCCGTGGGTCGACCTGACCACCTCGACGCCCGAGACGGCCGGGCTCGACGCGATCGACCCGTGGCTGTTCATCGGGAAGGTGCGCGCGTACGCCGACTGGTGGGCCGGCACCCCCGAGGACCTCGGCCGGCCCGAGGTCAGCCCCGGGCTCGGCGACCTGTCCGGCCTGCCGCCGGCCCTGATGTTCTGCGGCACCCGCGACCTCCTGGTGCCCGGCTGCCGGCTGCTGGCCCGCCGGGCGGTCGAGGCCGGCTGGGACCTGACCTACGTCGAGGAGCCCGGCTTGATCCACGTCTACCCCGTGCTGCCGTTGATCCCCGAGGCCCGGCGAGCGTGGCGCCGGACGGTGGCGTTCCTGGACCACTGAGGCGACCACCTGGTCCCCACCCCGCACAGCTCACCCGGGTGACGCAGGGGACCCGGTCCGGCCGTAGTGCCGACCCTCCTGCGAAGCCGCGACGCGCAGCTGCCCACGGGCCACCAGGAGCTCGAGGTGGGCGCGGGTCTCGAGAATCGCCAGCGCCGCGTTGAAGACGTCGAGCTCCGCGAGCCGGTGCTCGTGCCGGGTCCAGGGCAGCAGGGCCGCCACGTCGCGAGCCGTGGAGCCGTCGGCTGCGACGCCGTCGAGGCAGAGCCGGAGCCGGACGTCGTGGTGGGCGAGCAGCTCGTCGATCCGGGCGTACGACGACGGCGCGACGGGGCCGTGGGCCGGCAGGAGCCGCAAGTCGGGGAGGGCGCGCACCTTGGTCAGCGAGGCCAGGAAGTCACCCAGCGCGAGCTCCGCCGGCACCGGCTCGAAGCCGATCGACGGGGTGATCGTCGGCAGCACGTGGTCGCCCGCGAACAGCAGCCCGCCGGCGAGGTCGGCGAAGACGTAGTGCCCCTGCGTGTGGCCCGGGGTCGACACCGCGTCCAGGGTGCGCGCCCCGACCTCGATGGCGTGGTCGTCCTCGAGCCAGGCATCGGGGTACTCCCACAGGGACAGGTCGACCGTCTGCCGCCGGGAGAAGTCGGCCCACGACTGCGCGAGCTCGGGCGCACCCGCATCGCGGAGCAGCTGCACGTGCGGCTCCTCGTCGCCGAGCGGTCGGCGGTGCACCAGGTCGAGGGTCGGCTTGTCGCCGAGGCCGAGGCTGACGTGGGCGCCGATCTCGCGACGTACCGTCACCGCCTGCGTGTAGTGGTCGCGATGCACGTGGGTGACCAGGAAGCGGTCGATGTCCCCGAGTGCGAAGCCTGCATCCTTCAGCGAGCGCTCCAGCAGGTCGCGGCTCGACTCGATGGCCCAGCCGCCGTCGACCAGGGTGAGCCGGTCCGAGGTCTCCACTGCGTAGACGTTGACCGCGCGCAGCCCGTCGTTCGGCAGCGGGAGCGGGATGCGGTGGACGCCCGGGGCTGCGGGCCAGGCCCCGGGCTCGGTCCAGTGGGTGCCCGAGTCGGGCGAGATCGACGCGTGGGTCGGCGTGCTCACCGGCACACCCTAGTGACGGGCGTAGGTGAGACTGTCCCCTGTGCAGGGGATCGCGTCGTACGCCGGTTTCGGTGCCGGTCTGCTGGCGCTGACCGGCAGCACGGTCGCGCTCGGCCGCTGGGCACGGGTCGGGCTGGGGTGGTTTCCCCTCGTCGTGGTGCTGCGGGCCGCGGTGCAGCTCAGCGTGCTCGCCCTGCTGCTGAAGGGGATCCTGGCCGTGCCGTGGACGGTGGCCGCGTTCGTGCTGCTGATGCTGACCACCGCGTCGTGGACCTCCGCCCGACGGATCAGGGAGCTGTGGCACGGCCGACGGATCGCCGTCGCCGGGGTGCTCTCCGGCGCCGCGGTCGCCCTGGTGGTGATCTTCGGACTGCGACTGGTCGACTTCGAGGTGCGCAACCTGGTCGCCGTGGCCGGCATCGTGATCGGCAACTCGATGAGCGCGGCCACGCTGGCGGGCCGCAACTTCCGGCGTTCCTCCGGGGCACGGCGGCCGGAGATCGAGGCGTGGTTGTCGCTGGGCGCGACCCCCTCGGTGGCGCACGAGGAGATCGGGCACGAGGCCGTGCGTGAGTCGCTGTTGCCGACCCTCGACCAGACCAAGTCCACGGGCCTGGTCACCCTGCCCGGCGCGTTCGTCGGCGCGTTGTTCGGCGGGGCCTCACCGATCGAAGCCGCCCAGTTCCAGCTGGTCGTCCTCGCCGGGGTGGCGCTGGCGATGACTCTCACGGGCATCGTGGTCACCCGCCTGGCGGGCCACACGCCGTACGTCGTCGAGGCCTGAGGCCTCCGGCGCCTGGCCGCCTGGGGTCAGGTGCCCACGAGGTCGTGGTCGGGTTCGTCGCGCTGCAGGCGGAAGAAGCGCCCGCTGACGTCGGTCGGGACGAGCTCCACCAGGTTGTACTTCAGGGTCGGGACCCACGGGTGGAGCGGCAGGTCCTCGACGCGGTCCTCCTGGTCCTCCGGCAGCCGCCGCAGCTGCCCACGCGCGACCACGGACCAGGCCGAGAGGTCGTCGTGCCAGTCGATCTCGAAGGCGACGTCGGAGTGCAGGGCCGCCGCGAGCAGCTTGTTCCCGCCGGCGGTCCGGAACAGCAGGGACCGGTTGTCGGCCAGGTAGTTGATGGGTACGACGTGCACCTCGTCCACCAGCCGGTAGGCCAGGCGCCCGAACTCCTCGGCCTCGAGCAGCTCCCAGCACTCCTCGACACTCAGGGTCGTGACGGGGCTCTCGGCTTCGACTTCCGACATCTCGCGCCTCCCATCGACTCAGGCCCAGGCGTGGGCCCATCTCTCGACCGTACGCGCGAGACGTCCTCCCGATCAGAGCCGTTGGTCCCGGGATCGAGCCGCAGGGCGCCGGTCAGTCCAGCGAGGCGACCGGTGTCCCCCGCGCGTCGGAGGCGGCCATGGCATGGCCGTGTTCGCCGTGCGTCGGATGCCGTGGCACCAGCATCACGACGAGTGCAGCCAGCAGCGACGCGGCCCCGCAGATCGCGAACAGGTCGTGGTACGCCGACAGCGACGGCACCGCGAAGCTCCCGAGGATCACCGTGTTGGCGGCGAGCAGGCTGCCGCCGACGGCACTGGCCAGCGTGCTGCCCAGGCTCCGGAACAGGCTGTTCAGGCCGTTGGCGGCGCCGATCTCGGTCGGCGGCGTGTGCGCGTTGATCATCGAGGGGATGGCGGCGTAGCCGATGCCGGTGCCCATGCCGACGACCGTCGTGCCGACAATCACCTCGAACAGCGAGGCGCTCCAGACGATGCGCAAGAGCCAGCCCAGGGCGACCACGGCCGCGCCGAGGGCCAGCGTCTGCGGTGCGCCCCGTAGCCGGATCAGGCGGGCCGCGACAGGTGAGAGGAGCAGCATGGCCAGGCCGCTCGGGAGCATCGCCAGGCCACCGACCAGCAGGCTGGACCCGAAGCCGTAGCCGCTCTCGGCCGGCGCCTCGACGTAGCCCGCCGTACCTATGAACGAGGCGAAGAGCGCGAACCCGAACAGGATCGAGGCGAGGTTGGTGGCCACGATCGGCTTGCGCCGCAGGGCCTGCAGGTCCACCAGTGGCTCACGGATGCGGGTCTGGCTCCAGCCGAAGACGACCAGCAGCACCGCCGAGGCGGCCAGCAGGATCGCGACCTTCGGGTCGTCCCAGCCCCAGGCCGAGCTCTGGGCCAGCGGCAGCATCAGGCAGACCAGACCGGCGCCGAGCAGCGTCGCGCCGACGACGTCGACGCGGCCGCCCACCCGACCGGCGGACTCGGGAACGATGGTGAGGATGCCGACGAACGCGATCAGGCCGGCGGCGGAGGTGATCCAGAAGAGCATGTGGAAGTCGGCGTTCTCGGCGACGAAGCCGGCCAGCGGCAGGCCGAGCGAGCCCCCGACGCCGAGCATGGCGCTGATCAGCGCGATCGAGGACCCGACCCGCTCGCGCGGCATCAGGGCCGCGAGCAGGCTGATGCCGAGGGGGATCGCGGCCGCCGAGGCGCCCTGGATGGCCCGGCCGACGATCAGCAGGGCGATGTTGCTGGTCACCGCGGTGATCAAGGAGCCGAACGTCAGTGCGCCGACGGCCACCAGCAGCATCCGGCGCTTGCCGAACATGTCACCCAGACGCCCCATGATCGGCACCGAGACGGCCGCCACCAGCAGCGTGGAGGTGAGCAGCCAGCTCACGTTGCCGGCCGACGTGTGCAGCTTCGCGGGCAGGATCCCGAGCACCGGCACGAGCACCGACTGCGCCAGAGAGACCACCAGCGCGCCGAGACCGACGACGACCAGCTCGAGGTTGGCGCGGCTGCGTGAGGTGTGCGCGGCGATCTCGGCGTCGAGGGCGACGCGCGGCACCTCGACCTCTTCGGAGTCGGACATCGGATTCCTCTGCACCTGGCGACGAGCGGACCGGGACAGCCTAGACCGTGATGACACTGCGTGCCACTTCTGCCATCGAATGTCACCGGGTGCTAGCGTGCGCCCATGACCACCGCGCCGACACTGCGTGACCATGCGCGCGGAGCGGTGCGAGACGAGGTCATGCGCCAGGCCTGGCTGCTCTTCTCCCGCCAGGGTTTCGAGGCGACCACGGTCGACCAGATCGCCGCCGCGGCCGGCATGTCGCGTCGTACCTTCTTCCGCTACTTCACCGGCAAGGACGAGCTCGTGCTGACCCGGCTGGTCGAGTCGGGTGAAAGCGTGGTCGAGGCGTTCCGGGCCCGTCCGGCTGACGAGCCCGTGTGGACGTCACTGCGCCGCGCCTTCGACGAGGGCGTCGTGCAACAGGAGGCGCACGCCGCCCTCGCGCGACCGCTGCTGGTGATGCTCCGCACCGAGCCGGGGGTGCGGGCCACGGTGGTCGAGTGGCGACGCCGCTGGCAGGACCTCCTCGAGCCCGCCGTGGCCGAGCGCCTGCCGAGACGGCGCGCCGGGAGCAGTCCCGACGTGCGTGCGGCCGCGATCGTCGCGAGCGCGCTGTCCTGTCTCGAGACCGCGCAGGGTGCCTGGGCCGAGCATCCTCACTCCCGGCTGTCGACCCTGCTCGACCAGGCGATGACCACCGTCACGGCCTGACCTGGTCAGTCGGTGAGCAGCTCGGGCAGGTGCAGGGCCTCGAAGAGGGCAGGGCCGAAGGTCGTGATCTCGGCGATGACATCCCCCTCGATGCGCAGCACGTCGAGCTTCATCGCGCGGTACGCCGTGTCGCCCGGCCGCCGCAGGTAGCTCGCGGCAGCCGGCATCCGGTTCACCCCGGTCGGCAGCAGCCGCCAGTCGCCGTCGCGGTCGGGGCCGAAGGCGCGCTCCATCAGTGGCGCCACCTCCACCAGCCCGTCGTACCGCCACGGGTACGGCGGCATGGTGACCCGCAGGTCGGTCGCCGCAGCCGCCAGCGCGGCCTCGGCGTCGCAGCGCTCGTGCGCGTCGATGAACGAGTCGAGCAGCCGCTTCTCGTCGGCACTGGGCTCGGTCGCCGACCAGTCACTGCGGTGTGAGGGCAGGTGCTGGCGCATGGTCTCGCGCGCCCGCTGCAACGCACTGTTGGCAGCGGCAACGCTGGTCTCCAGCAGGCGGGCCGTTTCGGCCGCGGGGAGCCCGAGCACCTCGCGCGCCAGCAGGGTCGCGCGCTGCCGCGGTGGCAGCACCTGGAGGGCGGCGAGGAACGCCAGCTCGATCGTCTCGCGGGCGACATACGCATCGTCGGGCTCGTCGTGCGTGGCGGGCAGGTCGTCCAGGACGGTGTCGGGGTACGGCGTGAGCCAGCTGACCTCGGTCCCCGCCCGGGCCCTGCGCTGCTGCGCCCGGGCCCGGTCGAGGCAGACGTTGGTGGCGATCTTGTAGAGCCAGGCGCGCCGATGTGCCCCGTCGAAGGAGTCCCGCGCCCGCCAGGCGCGCAGGAACGTCTCCTGCACGGCGTCCTCGGCATCGTCGTAGGACGCGAGCATGCGGTAGCAGTGCACGTGCAGCTCGCGCCGGTGCTGCGCGAAGGCAGCCTCCAGCTCGTCCATCACCGCGCCGGCTGGGCGACTTCCTGGAGGGCCCACGTGTTGCCGTCGGGGTCCTCGAAGAACACGAACGTGCCGTAGGACGCGCGACCGGGGTCGACCCCGGGAGTCATCTGGCCGTCCACGAAGTGCTGCGGCCCGCTGTTCGCGACGCCGCGCTCCTCGAGGAAGGCGTGAGCCTCCTCGATGTCCTTGACCACCAGCTGCGCGCCCTTGAGCGAGCCGGGCGCGACGCCGCCGCCGAGCCCGGTGCCGAACACGATCGAGCACGCCGATCCCGGCGGGGTCACCTGGATCACCCGGAACTGCTCGTTGGGGTGGAAGTCGCTGTCCTGCCTGAAGCCGAGGGTGTCGACATAGAACGCGCGGGCGCGCTCGACGTCCGCCACGGGTGCGATGACCACTTCGAGCTTCCAGTCCATCTGGGTTCCTCCTGTTGTCGGGCACCCACTGTGGCAGGCGCGTCATCAGATGGAACGACGCGGGCGCGGGAAACTCATCGGTCCACCGATGACTCGCCGCGGATCCAACTCGGGACGGCCCAGGATCGGCCGGCACCCAGAACCTCAGCGCGGTCGCACCCGTCCCGACGGGCGGGGCGAGGGCAGCGGCGGACGCGCGGCGGGGTCAGCGCTGCAGAGACGTCAGCTGGGTGAGGAAGGCCAGGGGATCGCTCACCGTGAGCGTGGCGCCCGGGTGCTTGATCAGCCGGGTGGGGTCGATGCCCGCGACCGGGGCGCGGAAGCGGATGCAGACGGCGTCGTCGCCGTTGGTGGCGAAGGTGACCCCACGATCGGAGAACGAGAGGTGCGCCGGTCCGGCGGTCTTGAGCCAGCCGAAGCCACCGGAGCGCTCGGCGCCGTCGATGTTGTCGAGGCCGGTCTGCAGCCGCCACGGCCCGAACCGGACCCGGAGGCCCTCGGGTCCGAGCTCGGCCCACGTGGTCGCCGGCACCACCCCGAACAGCAGGGCCGCGGGGCGGTAGCTCGGCGCGAACGTGAAGTCGTAGCGGGTCGTGCGGGGGCCGGGGGAAGGAGGGGGCATGTCTCTCACGCTAGGCGGGTCGGACCGGCGACGGACCACCCCCAGGGGATCGAGGATCTGGTAGATGCGTACCAGTGGGATGGGTGCGCTCGGGTCAGGTGCGATCGTCGGGCTCCGACCAGAGTGGGAGACACCTTCGAAAGAAGCGATGCTCGAACCTGACCGGACCCCCCGATCCCCCCGGTCACGCAGGGTCGAAGCCGCTTTCCGGGAGGCTGGCTCCGCCTGACGATGTTCCCCCGATCAGCGTCAGGCGGAGCCCTACGTCCGGGTCAGCGTGCCCCGGCCACCGTGGTGCGCTCGCTCATCCCGCTGACACCCCAGTGGCCCGAGCGTGCGGGCGAGGTCGGACGGATCGAGACCTCTGCCGTCGTCGTCCACCGTGATCTCGGTGTCGCCGGTGACCCGCCAGGCGACCTCGCCTTCGCAGACCTGGTCCGCGGCAACGCTGAGGGCGCGTGACAGGTCGTGCTCGAGAGCGGGTGCTTCGAGGTCGAAGAGGCGGTGCCGGAGCCGGTCGGTGGCATCTCGGACACTGTCGTGCAGCTGCTCGGCACTCGCCGCGAGGTCGGGGCGCGTTCGCAGTGATGGTCGGCGGTCCGGGCTCGGCTGCTGATCGACGGTTCGCCATCCGTCTCGACGCCGCTTCCAGCGGGCCGGCGCGGAGCCGCCTGTCGGAATCGAACCGACGACCTTCTCATTACGAGTGAGACGCTCTACCGACTGAGCTAAGGCGGCGCGCTGCCCGGTACGACGTACGCCCGGGCAACGGCCGGAAGTATACGGAGGGCGACGGGTCGCCAGGGAATCGGCGTCGGCTTCTGCCGGGTCAGCAGGAGGTGTTGTTCTTGGGGACGATGCCCGAGACGAGGTAGGACTCCACGGCATCGTCGACGCACGGGTTGCCGGTGCGGTAGCCGGTGTGGCCGTCGCCGTTGCGCCGCACCAGGACCCCGGAGTCGAGCTGGTGGGCCAGCGCGACGGCCCAGGCGAACGGGGTCGCGGGGTCGCGGGTGGTGCCGATGACCACGATCGGGGCCGCTCCCTTGGCGTGCACCGTCGGCACCGGCTGATCGCTGCGTGGGGTGAAGCCCCGGCACGAGGTCAGCCCCCACGCGAAGACCCGGCCGAAGACCGGCGAGGCCTTCTCGAAGGCGCGGAACTGGGCCGGCACCTGGGAGAACGCGATCGACGACGGGTCGTCGACGCAGGAGATGTCGAAGAAGGCCTCCATCGAGTTGTTGGCGTAGGTGCCGTCGGAGTTGCGCGCCGTGTAGGCATCGGAGAGTCGCAGCAGCTGCGAACCGTCGCCGGTCAGGGCGGCGCGGAGGGCGCTGCTGAGGAGCACCCAGTAGCTGCGGCTGTAGAGCGTCACCGCGATGCCGGAGAACGCGTTGCCGCCCGTGAGCACCCGGCCGTCCTGGGCCGGCAACGGCTTCGCGGTGATCCGGTCGACCAGGGCACTGATGGTGCGGAGCACGTCGGGCACCGTCTTGCCCAGGAAGCAGCCGATGTCGGAGCCGACGCAGTTGGCGGCATAGGCCTCGAGGGCGGTCTGGAAGCCGGCGGCCTGCTGGAGGGTCTGGTCGCGGGAGGTCAGGGACAGGTCGACCGCGCCGTCGAGCACGAAGCGCCCGACCCGCCGGGGGAACAGCTGGGCGTAGGTCGCGCCCAGCTTGGTGCCGTAGGAGGCACCGAGGTAGGTCATCCGCGCGTCGCCGAGGGCCGCCCTGAGGATGTCCATGTCGCGGGCCGACTCGACGGTCGAGACGTGACCGGCGAGGTCACCGGACAGCTGCACACAGCCGGTCGCGATGGCACGCTGCTCGCTCTTGAACGTCGCGAGCTCGGCCGGGGTGGTCGGGTCGGGGTCCTCGGAGAGGTAGGTGTCGAGGTCGGCGTCGCTGAGGCAGTCGACCGGCGAGCTCGAGCCGGTGCCACGCGGGTCGAAGCCGACGATGTCGAAATGATCGTGGAGAGGCTGGCCGTAGCTGCCCTCCACGGCGTACGACGCACCGGGCTCGCCCGGGCCGCCCGGGTTGACGACCAGGGAGCCGAGCCGCGAGCCCGGGTCCGCCGCCGGCACCTTGAGCACGTTCAGCTCGATGGTGCGGCCCGAGGGATCGCGGTAGTCGAGGGGCACGGTCAGCTTCGTGCACTGGTCACCGCTGTTGCAGTCGGACCACTGCAGCGTCTGGGAGTAGTACGACGCCAGCGCGGCGTTGACGGGCCGGGTCGCCGGCGCGCCGCCGGTGAGCGCCACCGGCTCGGGCCCGACCGTGCCGGGGCTGTCGGGGCGCTGCCCCAGCGCCATCAGCGCGGAGCCGGCGCCCAGCACCACGATCAGCACCAGGGCGACCGCGACCGAGAGCCGCTTCACCGGGTGGGCGCCTTCAGGGCCACCATCATCGACTCGAGGGCCAGCGGCACGGGCACGTTGAACTCCAGCATCTGCTCGCGGGCCTCGAAGATCCAGCCGATCCGGCGCAGGTTGAGCTCGGGGGTCGTGGTGCGCACGATCTGCTCGATGTCGCCACGCAGCTCCTCGTTGACCAGCTCGACCGTGCCGGCGGACAGCGCGATCGCGTCGCGGTAGACCGAGACGAGGTCCATCAGGCTGCGGTCGACCACGTCGAGGTGGCGTCGCTTGGCCCGGGTCTTCTGGGCCCGCTCCATCGCAGCCACGGCCGGTGCGTACTCCCGCGGCCGACGACCCCGCTCGACCACGCCGTAGGAGACGTCGAGGTCGGAGCGCTCGCGGGTGTCGAGGTCGCCGGTGATCAGGTCGGCCTCCTCCTGCGTGGTCTCGTGGAGGTTGGCGGCGGCGTTCATGCAGGCCCCGA
>JAWWPM010000267.1:0-5258 GCA_033854915.1 Nocardioidaceae bacterium | reverse complement strand
TCCGGTGTCCCCAGGCCGCGAGCGACCTGGGGACACCGGAAATGGGGCGAGCCCCTCGCAGCATGGGGTCAGCGAGGGGCTCACGCACGGCCAGGCGACTTGCCCCCCGGCTCGCAGGAACAGAATCTCAGAACGCTCTGACGGGTGAGAAGGCTTTCCGCACACTTCACCGAGGTGCGAGGCTATTTTCCATGACTGGACTAGACCTCTTGGCAAAGACCGGCTCGCGGGGGCTCTTCATCGCCGGACAGTGGCGCGACTCCCACAGCGGGGCGAGGTTCCAGGTGCACGACCCGGCGGACGAGTCGGTGCTCACCGACGTCGCCGACGGCGACACCACCGACGCGATGGCGGCGCTCGACGCGGCGGTCTCGGCGCAGCAGGAGTGGGCGGCCACGGCCCCTCGCGAGCGGGGCGAGATCCTGCGCCGGGCCTTCGAGGCGGTGATCGACCAGGCCGACGACTTCGCCGAGCTGATCAGCCTCGAGATGGGCAAGACCCTGGCCGAGGCCAGGGGCGAGGTGACCTACGGCGCGGAGTTCCTGCGGTGGTTCTCCGAGGAGGCCGTGCGCATCCACGGCCGCTGGATGCAGGCGCCCGCGGGCGGTTCGCGGCTGCTGACGATCCGCAAGCCGGTCGGCCCCTGCCTGTTCATCACGCCGTGGAACTTCCCGCTGGCGATGGGCACCCGCAAGATCGGCCCGGCGGTCGCCGCCGGCTGCACGATGGTGGTCAAGCCCGCCGAGCTCACCCCGCTGACGATGCTCGCGCTGGCTCAGGTGATGGACGAGGCCGGCCTGCCGCCCGGGGTGCTCAACATCGTCACCACCCACAACAGCAAGGCCCTCAGCTCGACCTTGATGGCCGACGAGCGCCTGCGGAAGGTCAGCTTCACCGGCTCGACCCCGGTCGGCAAGGTGCTGGTCAGGCAGTCCGCCGACCAGCTCCAGCGGATGTCGATGGAGCTCGGCGGCAACGCGCCGTTCGTGGTCTTCGAGGACGCCGACGTGGAGGCCGCCGTCGACGGCGCGATGGTCGCCAAGATGCGCAACATGGGCGAGGCCTGCACCGCCGCCAACCGCTTCCTCGTGCACGAGTCGGTGGCCCGGCAGTTCGGTGACCTGCTCGGCGCCCGGATGGGTGCCCTGCGCACCGGCCGGGGCCAGGAGTCCGGCACCGACGTGGGGCCGCTGATCAACGCCGACGCGGTCGACAGCATCGGCCGGCTGGTCGCCGATGCCGTCGACGACGGCGCCGAGATCCTGTGCGGTGGTACGGCGCCCGACGGGCCGGGCCACTTCTACTCACCGACGGTGCTGCTCGGAGTGCCCGCGCAGGCGCGGATCAACCGCGAGGAGATCTTCGGGCCGGTCGCACCGATCACCACGTTCAGCACCGACGACGAGGCGATCGCCCTGGCCAACGACACCGAGTACGGCCTGGCGTCCTACGTCTACACCAAGGATCTCGCCCGCACGATCAAGGTCGCCGAAGCGCTGGAGTTCGGCATGGTCGGCATGAACACCGGCCTGCTCTCCAACCCGGCGGCACCGTTCGGCGGGGTGAAGGCGAGCGGCTTCGGGCGCGAGGGTGGCTTCGAGGGCATCGAGGAGTACCTCGACACGACCTACGTCGCCCTGCCGGTCTGAGCGAGCGGTCAGCGCGGCCGTCTGAGCGAGCGGTCAGCGCTGCTGGCGCGGCTGGGCCAGCGCGTCGGCCAGCTCGCCGCGCGAGGTGATCGACAGCTTGCGGAGGATGTGGGAGACGTGCCACTCCACCGACTTCACGCTCACTCCGAGCTCCTCGGCGATCTCGCGGTTGCGCTTGCCGACCACCACCAGCTGGGCCACGCGTCGTTCGGCGGCGCTGAGCTCGGCGAGCCGACCGGGCAGCTCGCCGTCCGCGTGCTCGCCGAGGCGCTCGAGCAGCCAGCGCACGCGGGAGAGCAGCGGGCCGAGGTCCTCGCGGCGTGCGTAGGTCTCGGCGGAGCGCAGGAGCTCGATGGAGCGGGCCTTCTCGGTCGGCTGCAGAAGCATCAGCCAGCCGGCCAGGTCGGTGCGGATCTGGGCCTCGAGGCGGGCGGCGCCGAGCCCGGCGAGCACCTCGAGCGCCTCTTCGAGCAGGCCGATGCGGTCGCTGGTGGGGGCCACGGCCGACAGGGTGCGCAGGGCGTACGCGACGGCGTACGACGAGTCGCTGCTGCGGGCGTCGGCGAGCTCCTTCTCGATCAGGGCGTTCGCGGACGCGATCTCCCCGCGGCCGGCGATCATCCGGGCGAGCCCGCTGCGCCACGGCAGCCAGGTGTGGTCGCGTGCGGCCGTCTGCTCCTCGTCCACCCGCTCGAAACCGGTGATCGCGAGGTCGACCTGGCCGCGTGCGGCTGCGAGCTCGGAGAGCCCGAACCACGCCACCGCGGCGACCCGCCCTGCGTTGCGGGTGAGGGCGGTCAGCTCGCGCGAGTAGGGCGCCGCTCCGCGGACGTCACCGCGCGCGAGGCGCGCGAGCAGCCCGATGACGGCGAGTCCGGCCCTGGTCTGGTCATCGACGTCGTCGCGGCGCACGCCGTCCACGGCGGCCGTGGCGTCGGCGATGCGGCCCTGCGACAGTGCGTCGCGGGCTTGCGTGAGTACACGGGCGGAACCGTCCGTTACAGGTTCGTACGACGTGCTTGAGTCCGCCCCCCAGGGCTCGAGCATGTGTCGAGGGTAGGGGAGATGCCGCCCGGTTGGGGAGGGGCGGAGCCACTATTTAACGCGCGGCAGCGGCCGCCACGCTCAGCGCGCGGCGCGCCAGCGGCTCGGCGGCGGCGCGATCCTCGGCGACCAGCCCCACCCGGGTACGCCGGTCGAGCAGGTCGGCGACGTCGCGGGCGCCCTCGTGGGTCACCCCGAACACGAGCTCGGCCAGCGTCACCGGCAACCGGGCCGACAGTGGTGCGAGGAGCTCGTCGTCGGTGAGTCCGGAGACCGCACGGGCGTCGGCGAGCACCAGCCCGGCGTCGGCGCCGTACCTGCGGACGAGCCGTGGCGACCGGGCACCGGCGGCGAGCCGGGCCAGCTCGGGCCGCGAGGCGGCGCCGGCCAGCGGCAGCCGTGCGGTGCGGCACGGAGCCGCGCTCAGCCCGGCCCGGGCGACCGCGACGTCGACGGCGTCCTGCGCCATCCGGCGGTAGGTCGTGAGCTTGCCGCCGACCACGGTCACCACGCCCGACGGCGAGGTCAGCACGGCGTGCCGGCGCGACAGGTCGGAGGTGCGGCCGTCGGCCCGGAGCAGGGGCCGTAGCCCGGCGAAGGCGCCGGCGACGTCGGCGCGGGTGAGCCGGTGCCCGAGACCCGAGGAGGTCGTGTCGAGCAGGAAGTCGATCTCGCCGTCGCTGGGCTCGGGCACGTCGGGACGCTCGCCGTCGACGGGCTCGTCGGTGAGACCGACGTAGACCTGGCCGTCGGGCTGGGGCAGCGCCATCACGAAGCGGTTGCGCTCACCCGGGACGGGCAGGGTGAGCGCCACCCGCAGGCCGGGCAGCGTCTCGCCGCGCAGCACCAGGTGAGTGCCCCGGCTGGGGCGCAGCCGGACGTCGTCGACGAGGTCGCCGGCCCACACGCCGGCGGCGTTGACCACGGCCCGGGCGCTGACGGTGTGGGTCTGGCCGGTCAGCTCGTCGCGGAGCCGGGCACCCCCGTGACCGAGGGGGCCGTCGAGCTCGACGACCCGGCTGTGAGTGCGGATCTCGGCGCCGAGACCGGCCGCGGTGCGGGCGATGGTGGCCACCAGGCGGGCGTCGTCCTCGAGCTGGCCGTCCCAGGAGAGCAGGGCACCGCGCAGGTCGTCGGTCGAGATCATCGGGGCGAGGTGCAGCGCCTCGGTCGCCGAGAGGTGACGCGGTCGCGGCAGCGTGCCGCGTGAGGTGCGGGCCGCCAGTCGCAGGAGGTCGCCCGCGCCGAGGCCGGCGCGCAGCAGGAGGCCCTGGCGGCGACCGGTGGTGGCACCCAGCGGCATCATCATCGGCAGCGCATGGGTCAGGTGGGGTGCGGTGACCTCCATCAGGATCCCGCGCTCGACGGCGCTCTCGTGGGCCACACCCACCTGCCCGTTGGCGAGGTAGCGCAGTCCGCCGTGGACCAGCTTGCTCGACCAGCGCGACGTACCGAAGGCCAGGTCGTGGGCGTCGACGGCGAGCACGCTGAGGCCGCGCGATGCCGCGTCGAGGGCGCAGCCGGCGCCGGTGACCCCGAGGCCGACCACCAGCACGTCGACCTGCTCGGGGACCTCGGCGAGGCCCGGCCGGATCCGGGACGGCCTGCGGGCGCTCATCGGGCCACCGCCCGCCGGACCAGGTGCTCGAGCTCGGCGTCGAGGTCGGACTCGTCCACGTCGTCGTCGACCATCGTGTGCAGGCTGAGCACGAAGCCGTGCATCGCCAGCAGCAGCGCGCGAGCCATGGCCGCGGGCTTGCCGTCGCGGATGCTGCCGTCGGTGTGACCCTCGCGGATCCGGCCGGCGGTCAGGTCCGCGATCGCCTGCTGGCTGCGGCCGCGGCGGGTCAGGAGGTAGGGCAGGAGCAGCTCGGGGTCGAGCTCCATGATCCGCACGAACAGCTCGTTGTCGCGCAGGGCCCGGCAGGTCGCGACCACTTCGGCCACGAGGCGGTCCGCGGTCGTGGATGCGGCGGCTTCGTCGGTGACCCGGTCGGCGTCGGTCACGGCCCGGGCGACGACCTCGCTCCACTCGCGGGTCATCAGGTCGCCGAGCACCGCCGGCATGTCGGGCCAGGCGCGGTAGATCGTCATCCGGCTCACGCCCGCCCGGCGCGCGACCTCGGTGAGCGTCGTACGCCGCCAGCCGACGTCGAGGATGCAGGCCCGGGCCGCGTCCAGATAGGCCGACTGCGGGCTCTGCTCGCTGTTGTGACGAAGTGACGTCATGTGTCACACTGTAACACGTGACCGACCTCGAGATGCATCCCACCCGCTGGGGCGACCCGGCCCGCGCCACCGCCCTGCCCGAGACCGCCCGCGGGCTGGTCGAGCTGGCGTTCCCCACCGACGACCGGAGCGTCGCCGACGACGCACTGGTGTCGCTGCCGCCGGTGGCCCTGGGTGCGGAGGTGCTGGCCGCGTTCGCCGAGGCGCTCGGCTCCGACCACGTGCTCACCGACGACACCAGCCGCCGGCTGCGCACCCGCGGCAAGTCGACGCCCGACCTGCTGCGCGCCCGGGCCGGCGACCTGAGCGACGCCCCGGACGCCGTGCTGCGGCCCG
>JAWWPM010000266.1:0-6110 GCA_033854915.1 Nocardioidaceae bacterium | reverse complement strand
ACGCCCGGCAGATCGACGAGGTCCTGGCCCGGGCCCGCGCCCTCGACGAGGAGGCCGCGGCTCAGCGCGGCGCGTCGTACGCCGGCGAGCCCGACCCCTACAAGAAGCCGCGCGAGGACGACGCCGCGGCCGAGGCGCCCACCGAGGGCTTCGACGTGCTGCCCTCGACCGACCCGGATGCCTGAACCGGCCTCCGGCCTGGTCGTCGTCGACAAGTCCGCGGGGATGACGTCGCACGACGTCGTCGCGCGGGTACGCCGTCTGGCCGGCACCCGCAAGGTCGGCCACGCCGGCACCCTCGACCCGATGGCGACCGGCGTGCTGGTGCTCGGCCTGAACCGGGCGACCCGGCTGCTCGGCCACCTGACCCTCACCGACAAGACCTACGACGCGACGATCCGGCTCGGGGTTTCCACGACCACCGACGACGCCGAGGGCGAGGTCACCGGCACCGCCCCGACCGACGCGCTGACCGATGATGCGGTGCGGAAGGCCCTGGCGGCGTTCGTCGGCGAAATCGACCAGGTGCCCAGCGCGGTCTCGGCGATCAAGGTCGCCGGCAAGCGCGCCTATGCGCGCGTCCGCGACGGTGAGATCGTCGAGCTGCCCGCGCGACGGGTGACGATCCACTCGCTCGACGTGGTCTCGACGTCGCTCGACCACCGTGGACCGATCGACGGTGAGGCTGCCGAGGTCGAGATCGAGGTGCACTGCTCCAGCGGCACCTACATCCGGGCCATCGCCCGTGACCTCGGCGAAGCGCTGGGCGTCGGCGGCCACCTGACCGCCCTGCGCCGGACGGCGGTCGGGCCGTTCGGCATCGATGCCGCCCACACCCTCGACGAGCTGGCCGAGTCGTTCACGATGACCCCGATCGCCGACGCCGTCCGGGCCTGGTTCCCCGCGGTGGACCTCGACGACGACGACGCCTCGTCGGCTCGCGTCGGGCGCTCGCTCGACCTGCCCCTCGAGGTCCTGACCGGGGTGTTCGCCGCCGACGGCACCTTCCTGGCGCTCTACGAGCCGAACGGTGGCGCCGCCCGCCCGGTTGCGGTCTTCGTCTGAGCCGCCGTTGGTCCTGCCGGTTGGTCGAACGTTCGTTCAACCGCTGGGCCCCACCTTGGCGGCGGGGACGGCCAGCCCAACGGGTGACGACGGCTCGACGACGACCATGGAAGGGTGGCGGAGGTGAACTCCGTGCTCTGGCTCCGCCGCGACCTCCGCCGGGGTGACCTCCCGGCAGTGGGTGCGGCCGCCGACGCGGCCGGAGACGGCCGGGTCCATGTGCTGTTCGTGATCGACCCGGTGCTCTGGGACGGTTGCGGCCCGGTCCGGCGTGGCTGGCTGGCGGCCAGCGTCCGCGCCGCCGCCGAGTCCTACGCCGGCCGGTTGACCGTGCGCGTGGGCGACCCGGTGACCGAGGTCGCGGCGTTCGCCAAGGAGGTGGGGGCCGGGTCGGTCCACGTCAGCGCCGAGACCACGCCGTACGGCGCCCGGCGAGATGAGCGGGTCCGCGCCCGGCTCGCCGAGCGCGACCTCGGCTGGGTGCCGACCGGCTCGCCGTACGCCGTCGGACCGGGGCGCGTGGTGACCAAGGACGGCACGCCGTACCGCGTCTTCACGCCGTTCTCCCGCGCCTGGCGCGAGCACGGCTGGGCCGAGCCGGCGGCCGCGCCACGCTCGGTGAGCCTCGGCGACGACCTCAGCGACGACCTTGCCGCGAAGCGGCTCGACACGGCCTTGGCCGAGTGCCCGGTCGAGCTGCCGGCGGCGGGGGAGGACGCCGCGCTGCGGCGGTGGCAGGAGTTCCGCGACGAGCACCTGGCCGACTACGCCGATGGTCGCGACCGGCCCGACCGGCCCGGCACGTCGCGGCTCTCGCCGTACCTCAAGGTCGGCGCGATCCATCCGCGCACCATGCTGGCCGACCTGGCGGGCAGCCGCTCGCGCGCCGCCGAGGTGTTCACCAACGAGATCGGCTGGCGCGAGTTCTACGCCGACGTGCTGCACAGCAATCCGCCGTCGGCCTGGCACGACCTGCGGCCCGAGCTCGGCTCCATGGCCTACGACGACGAGCCGGCGCTGGTGACCGCGTGGCAGGAGGGTCGCACCGGCTTCCCGATCGTCGACGCGGGGATGCGCCAGCTGGCCGAGACCGGCTGGATGCACAACCGGGTCCGGATGATCACGGCCAGCTTCCTGTGCAAGGACCTGCACGCGTGGTGGCCGGCGGGTGCCCGGCACTTCCTCGAGCGCCTGATCGACGGTGACCTCGCCAGCAACAACCACGGCTGGCAGTGGGTGGCCGGCACCGGCACCGATGCGTCGCCGTACTTCCGCGTCTTCAACCCGGTCACGCAGGGCAAGAAGTTCGACCCGCAGGGCGACTACGTGCGCCGTTGGGTGCCCGAGCTGGCCCATGTCGGAGGGGCGAAGGCGCACGAGCCGTGGGTCGTCGCCGACGGTTACGAGCACGGCTACCCGATGCCGGTCGTCGACCACGGCGAGGAGCGCGCCGAGGCTCTGCGGCGCTACGAGGAGGCGCGGCGCTGAGCCGTGTCCGGCCGCTGGTTATCCTCGGGGCCGTGCAGACGTCGACACCGCGTGATCCCCGGATCTGGCGGTCCCTGGCCGACATCCCCGGCGACCTCGGCCGCACAGTGGTGGTGATCGGCAACTTCGACGGCGTCCATCTGGGGCATCAGCACGTGATCGGGGAGGCGCGCGTCGAGGCCGACGCGCAGGGCGTGCCGGTGGTGGCGGTGACGTTCGACCCGCACCCGATGGCCGTGCTGCGCCCCGAGCACGCTCCGACGGCGCTCACCGACCTCGAGACCCGGGCCCGCCTGCTCGGAGCAGCGGGGGTCGACGACGTGCTGGCCATCCCGTTCGACCGCGACATCGCCGCGTGGACCCCCCACGAGTTCGCCGAGCGGGTGCTGCGCGACGCGCTGCACGCCGTCGTCGTCGTGGTCGGCGCCAACTTCCGCTACGGCGCGCGAGCCGCTGGTGACGTCGCCTCGCTGGCCGCGAGCGGTGAGGACCTCGGCTTCCGCGCGGTCGGCGTGCCCCTCGACGGCGGGCCCCAGGTGTGGTCCTCGACCTACGTGCGCACCTGCCTGGCCGCCGGCGACGTCGCGGGTGCGGCCGAGGCCCTGGGCCGGCCGTTCGTGGTCCGCGGCGTGGTCGTGCGCGGCGACCGGCGCGGTCACGAGCTCGGCTACCCGACCGCCAACGTGCCCACCAGCGGGATGTCCGCTGCGCCCGCCGACGGCGTGTACGCCGGCTGGCTGCGGCGGCTCGACACCGACGAGACCTACCCGGCCGCGATCAGCGTGGGCACCAACCCGACGTTCGAGGGGGAGCGCGACCGGCGGGTCGAGACCTACGTGCTCGACCGTGACGACCTCGAGCTGTACGACGTCGAGATCGAGGTGTCCTTCGTGGACCGGATCCGGGGCATGGTCCGCTTCGAGGGCGTCGAGGCCCTCGTCGAGACGATGGCCGGCGACGTCGTCCGCGCCCACGAGATCCTGGGCGTGAGCCGGCCGTGACCGCCCGCCGCCCGATCGTCGACTTCACCGACGAGGAGGCACGGCGCGCACTGGTCAACAAGTGGGGCAGCGTGCCCCACGACGTGATCCCGGCCTGGGTGGCCGAGATGGACTACCACCTCGACCCCGTGGTCCACGACGCCGTACGACGGGCGCTCGACGAGGGCGTCACCGGTTACCCGGTGTTCGGGTCCGACGACGGTCTGGGGGCGGCGTACTCCGGGTTCGTGCGGCGCCAGTTCGGAGAAGAGGTCGATCCCGACTGGGTGATCCCCACCGTCGACGTGACGGCCGGGGTGCGGCTGGCCCTGGCGGTGCTCTCGGAGGACGCCCCGGTGGTCTTCCCGACCCCGGGCTACCCGCCGCAGTTCGGGATCCCCGGACTGACCGGCCGCACACTGGTCGAGCTGCGGGCCGATCCGGAGTCCGAGACGGCCGACATCGACCTGGCTCGCCTCGACGCGGTGCTCGCTGCGGGCGCCCGCACGCTGCTGCTGACCCAGCCGCACAACCCGTGGGGCCGGGTGTTCACGCGCGCCGAGCTGGAGGGGATCCGCGACGTCGTGGCCCGGCACGGGGCCCGGGTGATCAGCGACGAGATCCACGCCCCGCTGGTGCTCCCCGGCGCCGAGCACGTCTCCTACCTCTCGATCGACGGCACCCACGACCACGCTGTCGCCGTGGTCGCCGCGTCCAAGGCCTTCAACACCGCCGGCCTGCGCTGCGCGCAGCTCGTCGTACCCGACGACGCGGCCCGGCAGCGGATCCTGGACTCACCGGCCGCGGGCAACGACTCATGGTCGCCGCTGGGCGTGGTGGCGGCCCGCGCGGCCTACGAGCACGGCGATCCGTGGCTGGTCAGCCTGGTCGAGCGTCTCGACCAGCAGCGCACCCTGCTCGGGGAGCTCCTGGCCGCCCATCTGCCCGAGGTGCGGAGCTGGCCCCTCCAGGCGACGTACCTCGCCTGGCTCGACGTCGGGGCCTACGGCCACACCGATCCGGCCGCGGTCGCCCTCGAGCGCGGCCGCGTGAGGCTCGCGCCCGGTGCGGACTTCGCGCCCGATCTCGGCGACCACGTGCGGCTCAACATCGCGACCAGCCCCGAGCGGCTCACCGAGATCGTGCGCCGGCTGGCCTCCGCCTGGAGCTGAGGTGTGGCTAGGCGTCCAGGTCCTTCTCGACCAGCGCCGCGATGGTGTCGACGTCGCCCTGGTCGTCGCCGGAGACCTCGACCGTGTCGCCCTTGCCGGCGCCCAGGGTCATGATCATCAGCGCCGAGCTGGCGTCGACCGGGTCGCCCCCGGGTACCCCGATCATCACCTCGGAGTCGAGCTCGCCGGCGGCCTCGGAGATGAGCGCAGCGGGGCGGGCGTGCAGGCCGACGGCCGAGCCGACGACGACGGACTTGGTGGGCATGTGTTCTCCTTCGAAGGGTGAGGGTCAGACGGTAGCGACGTCGGTGTTGATCGGCCAGATCGTCTTGGCTGCCATCACGGTGATCGCTCCGACGATCACGCCGGCGATCAGCGCGATGAAGTAGCCGAGGATGTTGTGCACGGCGAACAGCACGAAGATGCCGCCGTGCGGTGCCCGCACGCTGACGTTCAGCGCCTCCGACAGCGCCCCGGTGACGGCGCTCCCGAGCATGATCGACGGGATCACCCGCAACGGGTCGGCGGCCGCGAACGGAATGGCACCCTCGGTGATGAACGAGGCCCCAAGCGCCCAGCCGGCCTTGCCGTTCTCCCGTTCGGGGAGCGAGAACAGACGGGGTCGGACCACGGTCGCCAGGGCCAGGGCGATCGGTGGCACCATGCCGGCCAGCATCACCGCGGCCATGATCTTCAGCCGCGGGTCGTCGGCCGCGGCCGAGGCGGCAACCCCGACGCCGGCGGCGGCGAAGCTGTAGGCCACCTTGTTCAGGGGACCGCCCATGTCGAAGGCCATCATCAGGCCGAGCACGATCCCGAGCAGGATCGAGTTCGAGCCACTCATGTTGGTCAGACCGCTGTTCAAGGAGTCGATCAGCTTCCCGATCGGCTTGCCCAGCACGACGATCATCAGCACGCCGACGATGATCGTGGTCAGCAGGGGGATCACCAGCACCGGCATCAGTCCTCGTGCCCACGCCGGCACGCTCCAGCTCGCGATCCAGTGGGCGATCAACCCGGCGAGCACGCCGCCGACGATCGCGCCCAGGAAGCCCGTGGCCGGCAGGCTGGTGGGGTTGGTGGCAGCGCCGTCGCTCACCGCGAAGATGTTGGTGGCGAGACCGCCGGCGATGAAGCCCGGGGCGATGCCCGGCCGGTCGGCGATGGCGTAGGCGATGTAGCCGGCCAAGGCCGGGACGAAGAACATGAAGGCCGTCTTGCCGAAGATGAAGAACAGCGCACCGAGGTAGGCGAAGAAGCCCGAGTGGAACAAGGCGTGTGGCAGCACGAGGGCCTTGGTGTCCGGCAGGTTGAACAAGGTGTTGTCGACGGCGATCTTGCCGTAGCTGTTGACGATCTCGTCACCGCCGAACAGGAAGCCCAGGGCGATCAGCAGGCCGCCGGC
>JAWWPM010000265.1:0-15681 GCA_033854915.1 Nocardioidaceae bacterium | reverse complement strand
GGTGAAGCTGCCCTTCTCACGCTGAACTCGCCGTGTGAAGCGGAGGCTCGCCCGCATCACATGATGAAACGGCAGGGGTCGACTCGCCTAGCTCGTGACGTCCTTGCCCGAGAAGCGGGCCCAGGCGGCGGCGAAGAAGACGATCACGTAGGCCGCTGCCAGGTAGAGGCCGGCGAGCACGTTGGTCCACTCGATGGGCGCGCGGAACAGGTCGCCGAAGTCGAGCCAGTGGTGCGTCAGCAGGTAGGGATGCAGCCAGCCGACCTGGGGGATCGAGTCGAGGATGAAGCACGCCGAGCTGAAGATCACGGTGGCGATGGTCGCCCCGATCGGCTGCTCGGTGAGCGTCGAGATGAACAGGCCCACGGCGCCGAGGGCGGCCAGCCCGCAGGCGAGGTACGCCGCCGCGAGGGCCACCCGCAGCAGCCCCTCGCCGAAGCCGATCTGGGTGCCCGACAGCAGGGTCATCGAGCCGCCACCGAAGAGCGCCAGCCCCATGGTGATGCCGACGACGGCCACGGTGAACGTCGCGATGAACGCGCCGATCGTGATCGCGGCCAGCTTCACCAGGAGCAGCCGTAGCCGGGTGACGGGTGTGGTGAGCAGGTAGCGCAGGGTGCCGATGTTGGCCTCGCCGGCCACGGAGTCCCCGGCGATCACCGAGACCGCGAGGGGCAGGAACAGCCCGATCTCGATGGTCAGGGCGGCCAGCGCCACGAACAGTCCGTTGTCGGTGATCGAGCGGAAGAAGTTGGGCGCGTCCGCGCCCGGCTGCGAGACCGACGTCTTGACCGCGATCGAGATCAGGATCGGCACCGCCGCCAGCACCACCAGACCGGCCTGGTTGCGGCGGCGCCCCATCACCAGGCGCAGCTCGGAGAGCAGGAAGCGCGACGACAGCGGCGCGAGCCGACGACGTACGACGAGGGGAGCCTGGTCAGCCACTGACATCGAAGCCCTCCCCGGTCAGCGAGACGAACACGTCCTCGAGGGTGGGCCGGGCGACCCGGAACCCGGTCACTGCGACGCCCGCGTGCACGAGGGCGGCGACCACCTTCTCGGGAGGCACCTCCCCGAGCTGCCCGACCGCGGTGGTGCGGGTGGTGTGCACCTCGGTCGCGCCGAGCTCGCGCAGCACCCGCGCGGCATCGGTGGGCTGGTCGGTCTCGACGGTGGCCTCCACCGCGCCGTGACCGCGCAGCTCGGCGCTCGTGCCCTGGGCGACCAACCGGCCGACGTGCATGACGCCGAGGTGGGTGCACATCTGCTCGACCTCGCCGAGGAGATGGCTGGAGACCAGCACGGTGGCGCCGTCGCCGGCCAGCGAGCCGACCAGCTGCCGTACCTCGCGGGTGCCCTGCGGGTCGAGTCCGTTGGTGGGCTCGTCGAGGACCAGCAGGTCCTTGGGAGTCAGCAGCGCGCCGGCGATGGCGAGCCGCTGGCGCATGCCGAGGGAGTAGGCGCGGTAGCGCTTGCCGGCCGCGGCCAGGAGGCCGACCCGGTCGAGCGCCGCGTCGGTCCGCGCGGCAGCGGTGCGGGAGTCCGCGGTGCGGTCGGCGGCGTCGAGCCGGAGCAGGTTCTGCCGACCCGAGAGATAGGGGTGGAAGGCGGGTCCCTCGACCAGCGCACCGACGGCGGGCAGGACGTCGGGTGCGCGGCGTGGCATCTGCGCGCCGAGCAGGTCCACGCCGCCGGCCGTGGGGGTGACCAGGCCGAGCAGCATCCGGATCGTGGTGGTCTTGCCGGAACCGTTGGGCCCCAGGAAGCCGTAGACCGCGCCGGTGGGCACCTCGAGGTCGATCTGGTCGACCACGGTCTGCGCACCGAAGCGCTTGGTCAGGCCCCGGGTCCGGACCGCCAGCCCGGGCCCCCCCGACGGCTCAGCCATGCGCCAGCGCGTCGTACAGCATCGACGGCGGGACGGCTCCGACCGCGATCCGGCCGTCGTCGGTGAGAACCGCGGAGAACAGCGCGCCGCGCAGCAGGTGGCCCGAGCCCCAGGTGCCGGAGACGGTGGGCAGGGACTTGAGAACCCCGGCCAGGCTGCCGCTCTGGCCGGTCTGGCCACCTGTCATCGAGCCGACGGAGGCGACCGCGACGCTGGTCCAACCGGTGCCGACGACCTGGGGTGTGGCTCCGGACGGCCTGGCGTGCAGCCGGGTCGCGTCGCCCGGCTTGCTCAGGCTGCCCTGCTTCACCGTGGCGCCCGGCGGCGGGGTGAACGCGAAGGTCGAGGCCGGGGGAGTGGCGGTGGAGAACGACGTGAAGCCGATCTCGAACGCCGGGGAGGTGGCGCCGCGGGCGTAGACCTGCACCCGGGTCGGGACATGGGTCGAGCCGTCGATGGCGATCCGGACCGAGCCGACGGTCGAGCGCGAGTCGCGCGGCGCGAGGTCGAGCTCGTAGGCCGAGCGGCCGGCCACGACAGCGGTCGGGTCGGTGGTGACCCGGGTGCTCGGGTCGATGGCCCGGAGGGCGGCGTCCGCGGCCTGCTGCGGCGTCATCGGTCCGTCGGCCGCGCCAGGACCCAGCTGCTGGGACGAGTCGGCGACGGGTGCGGACCAGTGAGTAGCGGTGTTGGTGTCGCTCGACCATGCCCAGACGTCGCTGCCGTTGCGGACCAGGTCGGACTCGCCGAGCTGGCCCAGCAGGGCCAGCCGGATCTGGTCGGGCCCGGCGTACCAGACGCGCATGGTGTGTGACCCCGAGATCAGGGAGGAGAAGCTCGCGCTGCTGCCGCCCTGGCCGCCGATGCTGGGCAGCGAGGGGAGACCGAGGTCTGAGGTCTCGACGACCGTGCCGGACAGCGCCGTCAGCCGGGCCTGCTGCACGTCGACGAGCAGCTGGGCGGCGGTGCGCGGGGGCAGCGAGCCCTGGGCGCTGGCGGTGAGCGTGGTCGCAAGCGGCCCGACCCCGGCCAGCACCACGGCCGCGACGACGGGCACAGCCCAGCGGGCCCGTCCCGCAGGGAGTCGTGAGGCAAGGCCGGACAGGCGGGGAGGTGCAGGCATGCGCCCATGGTCGCTCGGGGCGCTGTGAGTCCGCTGAGAACCTGTGACCGCTGTCAGCGACCGTCCGGCCAGGGGTGCCCGGTCCGGCGTGTCATCGTGGGCACATGCGCCTGCTGGTCGTCGAGGACGAGGCCCGGCTGGGGCGCGCGCTCAAGCGGGGGCTCGTGGCGGACGGGTTCACCGTCGATCTCGCCCCGGACGGGGTCTCGGGCCTGAACGCGGCCCGCGACGGCCAGTACGACGCCGTACTCCTCGACGTGATGCTGCCCGGTCTGTCGGGCTACGAGGTCGTCAAGCGGCTGCGCGCAGAGGACAACTGGGTGCCGGTGATGATGGTCTCGGCCAAGGACGGCCCTTACGACCAGGCGGACGGGCTCGACTACGGCGCCGACGACTACCTCACCAAGCCCTTCGACTACGTCGTGCTGCTCGCCCGGCTCCGGGCCCTCCTGCGCCGGCAGAGTGACCCGAGGCCGCCGGTGCTCACCTCCGGCGACGTCCGGCTCGACCCGGCCACTCGTGAGGTCACGGTGGCCGGAGGGGCGGTCGCGCTGAGCCCGCGGGAGTACGAGCTGCTGGAGTTCTTCCTGCGGCACGGAGACCGGGTGGTCACCAAGATCGAGCTGCTGGACCGGGTGTGGGACGCCCGCGGCGTCGGCTACGACCCCAACACCGTCGAGGTGTACGTCGGCTACCTGCGCCGCAAGCTCGGGCCCGGCGTGATCGACACGGTGCGCGGCGCCGGCTACCGGCTGGCCCGATGAGGCGCTGGTGGGAGGGCCGCTCCCTGCGGGTGCGGCTGATGTCCATCGGCCTGGTCGGGCTGGCCGTGGTGCAGGCGGTGAGCAGCATCGCGCTCTACACCGCGCTGTCGGTGGCCAGCCGGCACGACCTCGACCGCCGCGCGACCGCGACCGCCCAGCAGGTGGCCGACCTGGTGACCTCGGGCCGGCTGCCCGACCCGATCCCGGTCACCGGCACCGAGTCCGTGCAGGTCCTCGACACCCGCGGGCGAGTGCTCAGCGCCTCGGCCAACGGCGACCGGCTGACCTCCCTGCTCACCCCGGCGGAGCTCGACCGGGCCCGGTCCGGAGCGGTCACCGTGCCCGGCTCCCGGCTGGGGATGACCTCGACCCTGCGGGTCACCGCGACGCCGAGCTCGGCCGCGGCCGATGCGCCGGTGGTGGTCGTCGCCGAGCCGGTGGCCGACCTCGCCCGCAGCCAGCACATCCTGGAGGTCACCCTGCTGGTCGGCTTCCCGCTGCTCCTGCTGGTGCTGGGCCTGGTCGCCTGGCGGGTGATCGGGGCGACGCTGCGACCGGTCGAGTCGCTGCGCTCCGCGGCCGAGCGGGTCTCCGGGACGGGGGACGACGAGCGCCTCCCCGAGCCGCGCTCGCGCGACGAGATACAGGCCCTGGCGGTGACGCTCAACTCGATGTTGGACCGGCTCGCGGCGGCCCGCGACCGCGAGCGGAGCTTCGTGGCCAACGTGGCACACGAGCTGCGCAACCCGCTCGCGTCCTTGCGGGTGCAGGCCGACGTCAACCGGCGACACGGCGCCTCGGAGGAGGACCACGCCGATCTGGCCGCCGAGCTCGACCGGCTCTCGGCCCTGGTCGAAGACCTGTTGGTGCTGGCCCGGCTCGACGCCGGCCATGCGCTGCCCGCACCCGAGCCGCCCGCAGAGCCCCGGGTCGTACTCCCCGTCTACGCCACCGCCACCGGCGACACCGTCGGGCCCGAGGTGACGGTCGGTGCGCTCGCGGCCGGCACGGTCCCGATGACCCGGCTCGAGCTCGAGCAGGTGATGGGCAACCTCGTCGACAACGCCTGCCGGCATGCGTCGGCCCGGGTCGAGGTGGGCTTCGCGCGGACCGCCCGCGAGGCCGTGCTCAGCGTGGCCGACGACGGTGCCGGCATCCCCGCGGCCGACCGGGCGCGGGTCTTCGACCGTTTCGCCCGCCTCGACGAGGCCCGCGACCGCGACAGCGGCGGCACCGGCCTGGGCCTGGCGATCGTCCGGGAGCTGGTCCGGCGCCGCGGTGGCGACATCCGGCTCGGCACGTCCTCGTACGGCGGGTTGCTCGCCGAGGTCAGGTTCGCCGACCACACCGATCCGGGGACGAGACCGGTGACGCGGGGTTAGGGTCTGGCGACCCTTGTCTCGTGCCCCGCCCCGGAGGCCCCGTGCGCCGCCTGACCGCCCTCGCCCCGGTGGCGCTCGCGCTCGCCCTGGCGGCGCTGGGCCCGCTCGCACCCGCAGGAGCCACCTTCGCGCCCGCGGGGCGCCCGGCACTTGCGGGGTTCTCGCACCTGACCGTCGACGAGCCGCACGGTCGCCTGTTCCTCAGCCAGGGCGCGGCTGGCCCGGTCGTCGTCACCGACCTGTCCGGAGCCATCACCTCGACCCTCACCGGCCTCGGTGGAGCCACCGACCTCGTACTGGACCCCACCGGTGCCACGGTCTGGGTCGCGCTGCCGGGCAGCTCCGCGATCGCGGCGGTCAACACCGCAGACCTGGCGGTCACGACGTACCCGATCGGCGGTGGTGCCTGCCCGAGCCGGCTGGCCGTGGTCGACGCGCACGTGTGGACGGTCGCGCAGTGCGGCGCCTCGGCGGCCGAGCTGTACCGCCTCACGCCCGGTGCCGGGACCGTCTCGGACATCGAGCCGGTCTCCACGGGCACGTTGCTCGCCGGGTCTGCGCAGCTGCCGGGGGTGCTGGTGACCGTGCGCCCGACCGATGTGGGTGGCACGCTCGAGGAGCTCGACGTGACGGCGTCGCCCGGTCAGGCACCGACGGTGCTGGCGTCGAACGACCAGCTGGACTCGCTGCCACTGCAGATCGCGGTCTCGGCCGACGGGCAGCGGGTGGTGACCAGCCGCGGCTTCGTCTACCGCTCCAGCGACCTGAGCCTGGGGCGTGATCGCGGCGACCCCGGCGTGGACACCGCCCTGGCGGTCCGGGGCGACGGACAGGTCGCCTACGGCGACCTGCACACCGTGCACGGCTTCCGGCTCCCGGGCGGCACTCCGACGGTCGACGTCGACCTGACGCCGGCGCAGCTGCGGCCCGACGGTCTCGGCTACGGAGCCCACGACGTCTACGTGGTGACCTCCGACGCCACCGGCTTCGGGGTCACCCGGATGGCGCTGCGCCTCCCGACCGCGTTCCACGTCGCGCTCGGTGCCCGGCGGGTGCGCTACGGACATGCGGTCGACGTCTCGGTGATCGCGGCGGCGGCTCCCGCCCGGGCCGCGATCGACCTCTACGCCAAGCCGAAGGGAAGCCCGAGGCGGCTGGTGGCCCACGGCCTTCTGGACGCCGGCCTGCGCCTCGACACGTCGTACGTCGTGAAGGCGGACGAGACGCTGATCGCGACGTTCGCCGGCGACCCGGACTGGGCACCATGGTCGGCCCAGGCCTCTGTGACGGTGCGGCCCGACGTCACGATGGCGCTGTCCGGCGAGCTCAAGGTCTCGCACGGCCGCTATGTCTACCGGGCCGGCAGCCACGTCCACGCGGTCGCGACCGCGCTGCCGCACGACACCGTGGGCTGTGTCCGGGTCCGGCTCCAGGTCAAGGAGTCCGGCCGCTGGCGCCCCTACGCGCCGGCGGACTGCCTCCGGGTGTCGGCTAAAGGCAGGGCCCGGGTGTCGCTCGGCCACACCGCGCCGCTGCGCGGGGTCGACGCCCGGGTGAGCGCCTGGCTGTTCGACCATCCCGACGACGTGGCCATGGCCCACACGCCGTGGACCGCGCTCACGTTCGTGAGGTGACCGGGGCCAGGAGCCTTGCCAGCTCCTCGACCCCGTCCGGCAGGCGGGTGCCGGGCCGGGCCCATGAGGCGTTGGCGTCGACCGCCAGCACCGGCACGCCGGCGGGGAGCGCGCCGCTCGCGACCAGGTCGTCCGCCAGCCGCTGACAGCCGTCGCGGTCGAAGCCGCACGGCGCCACCACGAACACGTCGGGCGCCGCCTCGTGGACGGCCTCCCAGGTGACGCGTTGCGACTTCGCGCCGGACGTGGCCAGCACCGGTTCGCCACCGGCGGCCTCGATCATCTCGGGGATCCAGTGTCCGGGGGCGAACGGCGGGTCGGTCCACTCCAGGAACATCACCCGGGGTCGCGCGCCACCCTCGCGGGCACGTCGTACGGCGTCGAGGCGGGCGCGCTGGTCGGCGACGAGGCGCTCGGCCTCGGGCGCGTGACCGGTGGCCCGGCCGAGGGTCAGGATCGACTCGAGCACGTCATCGAGGGTGTGCGGGTCGATGGTCAGCACCTCAGCGGTGCAGCCCAGATGGGCCAGCGCGTCGTCGACCACCGAGACATCGACGGCGCACACCGCGCACAGGTCCTGGGTGACCACGAGGTCGGCGTCGAGCCCGGCCAGGGCGCCCTCGTCGAGGTGGTAGAGATCGTCGCCGCGGGCCATCGCCGCGACCACGAAGTCGTCGATGGCGGCGGGGGTCAGGCCCTCGGGCATCGCCGATGTCGACACGATGGTGCGGCTGCGCGCCTGCGCCGGGAAGTCGCACTCGAAGGTCACGCCGACGACGTCGTCGCCGGCGCCGATCGCGAACAGGATCTCCGTGGTGGACGGGAGCAGCGAGACGATGCGCACGCCCCGACTCTAGGTGGCTAGGGTCGGCAGGCGATGAGCGACGACACCTGGGACGAGACCACGCGGCCGAGCCTCGCCGAGCCGGCCGGCGCGTCGTACGCCCCCGCGCAGGAGGCCTACCACCGCCATCTGGTCGAGATCCACGACCACCTCCGGACCGAGCTGACCCGGCTGCACGGCCTGATCGAGGAGGTACGCCGTGGCGTGCTGACCGCGGGCGAGGCGCGGGCCGAGGTGCACGGCATGTCGATGCGCCAGAACAACTGGACCCTCGGCGCCTACTGCCAGTCCTACTGCGGTTTCGTCAACGGCCACCACACCCTCGAGGACGCCAGCGTCTTCCCGCACCTGCGCCGCGCCGAGCCGGCAGCGGCTCCGGTGCTCGACCGGCTGTCCGCGGAGCACGTGGTCATCCACCACCTGCTCGACGACGTCGACCGGACCCTGGTCTCCCTGGTCCAGGACGCCGGCGAGGAGACCCTGGACGCGGTGGAGGAGTCCCTGCAGACCCTCGGCGACCGGCTGCTCAGCCACCTCGCCTACGAGGAGCGCGAGCTGCGCGGACCCCTGTCCCGCCACGGCTTCTACTGACCCGACCGGCCCGCATAGCCGCGTTACCGCGGTCGGGCCACCACCCGCCACCCAGGCGCACCTAGAGTGCGCCCGTGCCCGACCCGTCGACGACCGTCCTCGCGCTGCTGGGGCTGGCCGGTCTCTCGGCGGGGTTCGTGGACGCGGTGGTCGGCGGCGGTGGGCTGATCCAGCTCCCTGCCCTGCTGATCGGGCTCCCCTCGGCGGCGCCGGTGAACGTGCTGGCCACCAACAAGCTGGCCGGCATCTGCGGCACGACGGTGAGCAGCGCGACCTACTACCGCCGGATCCGGCCCGACCCGCGCACCTTCGGCCCGTTGATGGCCAGTGCGTTCGTGGGGTCGGTGGGCGGAGCGTTCGTCGGCTCGCACCTCTCCTCAGCGGCCTTCGACCCGATCGTCCTGATCGTGCTCGTGGTGGTCGGCTCGTACGTCGTGCTCCGGCCCGGCCTGGGCGAGGCCACCGCGCTCCGTTTCGGACGGGCCCGTCACACCTGGACCGTGATGGGGACCGGTCTCGCGATCGGCTTCTACGACGGCGCGCTCGGCCCGGGCACCGGCAGCTTCTTCGTGATCAGCCTGGTCGGTCTGCTCGGCTACAGCTTCCTCGAGGCCTCCGCCAAGGCCAGGCTCGCCAACTGGGCGACCAACCTGGCTGCGCTCTGCGTGTTCGTGCCACAGGACGCGGTGCTGTGGAAGGTGGGCCTGGTGATGGGCGCCGGCAACCTGCTCGGTGGCTACCTCGGCGCGCGTACGGCGGTCGCCCGCGGCGCCGGGTTCGTGCGGGTCTTCTTCATCGTGGTGGTGTCCGCGTTCATCGTCCGGATCGGCGGCGACGTCGTCGGGCTGTGGTGAGCCGGACAACCGGGATGCGTGAGGTCACGGTCGCCGCTAGCGTCGACGCATGACTCCCACGACCCCGCCCGAGACCCGCGTCGACCCGCCCCTGCAGGCGGACGAGACCACCACCGTGCGCGCGTTCCTCGACTACCAGCGCGAGACGTTCCGCTGGAAGTGCCGCGGTCTCAGCCAGGAGCAGCTGGCCCAGTCGCTGCCGCCCACCGACATGACCCTCGGGGGGATGATGAAGCACCTCGCGGTCGTGGAGTCCGGCTGGTTCGAGGAGACCTTCGCCGGCCGTTCGCAGATGCCGCCCTTCGACACCGTCGACTGGGACGCCGACCGCGACTGGGAGTGGCACACCGCCAAGGACGACAGCCCCGAGGAGCTGTTCGCCCTCTTCGACGAGGCGGTGCGCCGAGCCGACGCGGTGATCGACGAGGCCCTGGCCGGCCCCGGTCTCGACGCGGGCTCGGTGGAGAAGGACCGCCGCGACGACACACCGTTCAGCCTGCGCTGGATCATCCTGCACATGATCGAGGAGTACGCCCGACACAACGGCCATGCCGACCTGATCCGCCAGTCGATCGACGGCGAGACCGGTGAGTGACCCCGACGAGGTCACCCGCGCCGACAAACCGCTGAACGCCGACGAGGTGACCACGCTGCGCGCGTTCCTCGCCTACCACCGCGACACCCTGCGCCTGAAGTGCAGCGGGCTGACCCAGGCACAGCTGGCCCAGCAGCTGCCGCCGTCCGACATGAGCCTGGGCGGGCTGATGAAGCACCTCGCGCTGGTCGAGTCGCAGTGGTTCGACCACCACTTCCGTGACCTCGCCCATGCCCCGCCGTTCGACACGATGGACTGGGACGCCGAGCCTGACTGGGAGTTCGACTCGGCCCGGCTCGACACACCCGAGGAGCTCGGAGCCCTCTTCGACGGGGCGGTACGCCGTTCGGATGCCGTGGTCGACGAGGCCCTGGTGCGCGGTGGGCTCGACGAGAAGTCGGCACGCCTGAGCCCGCGCACGGGCGAGGCCTTCTCGTTGCGCTGGATCCTCGTGCACCTGATCGAGGAGTACGCCCGCCACAACGGCCATGCCGACCTGATCCGCCAGTCGATCGACGGTCAGACCGGCCAGTGACGACGGACCCGCGGATCCGGCCCGCCACCGACGACGACTGGCCGCGGATCTGGCCGTTCTTCTCCGCCATCGTGTCGGCCGGTGAGACCTACGCCTTTCCCGACGACCTCACCGTCGAGACCGGCCGCGGCTGGTGGATGTCCGAGCCGCCGGCGCTGACCGTCGTCCTGGAGGAGCGCGGGCAGGTCCTGGGCTCGGCCAAGATGGGGCCCAACCGGCCAGGCCGGGGCGACCACGTCGGCACCGCGTCGTTCATGGTCGACCCGGCGGCGTCAGGTCGCGGCGTCGGACGCGCGCTGGCGTCGTACGTCGTGGAGTGGCATCGCGCGCACGGCTTCGGCGGCATCCAGTTCAACGCCGTGGTCGAGACCAACACGGCGGCGGTGCACCTGTGGCAGTCGCTGGGCTTCGAGATCGTCGGCACCGTGCCGCGCGCGTTCCGCTCCGCGACCAACGGCGAGGTCGGCCTGCACGTGATGCACCTCGACCTCCGGTGACACCGACCGGGGGGATGCGGCTCCGCGAGGTGCCGCGGGTGGTGTGGGTGCTGGCCGGTGCCCGCTTCCTGAGCTCCATGACGTCGTTCGTGATGCTGTTCCTCACGCTCTACCTCACCGGACCACGCGACCTCGACACCGCGACGGCAGGTCTGGTCGCGGGCGGGTCGGGTCTCGGGCTGCTGCTCGGCAACTTCACGGGCGGACGTTGGGGTGACCGCTGGGGGCACCGCCGAGTGCTGATCACGACCTCCACCGTGTCGGGGTTGCTCCTCGCGGCGACGCCCTGGTTGCCGCTGGCGGTGCTGGTGGTCGCCCTGCCGGTCGGCGCCTACCTCGCCGCCACGGCCGGGGTCTCGACCGGCGCGCTCTCGGCCCTCGCGGTCGCCCGCGGAGACCGCCGCACCTCGGTCGCGATCGGCCGAGCCGCCAGCAACGCGGGCTTCGTGATCGGTCCCCTTCTTGCCGCGGTGCTCGTCTCGGTCAGCTACGACCTGCTCTTCGTGGTCGACGGCGGCGCGACGCTGGTGATCCGGCTGGCGGTGGGCCGGTTCCTGCCGGCCGACGCCGAGCACCGGGTCCGCGTGTCCGCGTCGGAGGGCCGACACGGCCTGTGGCGGTCGGTGCGCGCGGACCGGTCGCTGCTGGTGCTGCTGCCGGCGATCGTGCTGGCCGACATCGTCTACCGGCAGCTGTACACCACGGTGCCTCTGCACCTGCGTGATGCGGGACAGCCGGTGGTGCTCTACACCGCCATGATCGCGGTCGGGTCCGGGCTGATCCTCCTGCTGGAGATCCCGGTCGCCCAGCGGCTGCGCGTCTACCCGTCGTACCCGATCATCGCCGTGGGATATGCGTTGGTCGGGCTCGGCTTCGCCTGCTTCGGGCTTCCGGTCGGGGTGGTCACCACGATCCTGGCGATCACGGTGCTCACCGCCGGCGAGATCCTCTACAAGACCACGGCTACGGCCCACGTGCTCGACGCGGCGCCCGAGCACCTCGTGGGTCAGTACCAAGGCCTCTACACCGGTGCCTCGACCTCCGGCGGGCTGCTCGCGGCCCCGATCGGCACCGCCGTGTACGCCGCGTCTCCCGCGCTGCTCTGGCCCGCGTGCTGCGTGGTCGCGCTGGTGGCCGCAGCCCTGGTGGCCGGGTCGGCGCGGGTCAGGCCGGGGCGGCGAACCCCGGCAGGTGCTCCTCGAGGATCGCCCGGAACGGCGCCTCGGCGCCGAGCTGGCTGAGCACGCCGATGCTGCCGAGGAAGGTGCGGTGGATCAGGAGGTACGCCGGCGGCAGGTTGAGCTTGAGGGCCACGGTGTAGCTGGGGTCGCGCGGGTTGTTGACCCGCTGGAACTGCTCCTGCATCCACTCCCGGGAGAACCGGAACCGCTCGACGGTGGTGGGCTCCACGAAGGGCCGGAGGTAGTCGAGCACCAGCTGGGCGTCGAGCTTCACGCTGGGCAGGATGAAGCCCTCCTCGCGCAGCCCGGCGACCAGCGCCTCGGCGTCCCCGTCGCCGGCGATCCGGATCAGCGTGCCCATGGCCGGCGGCAGCTGCCGGTCCGGCAGGCGGGCGACGGCGCCGTAGTCGAGCACGCCGAGCCGGCCCGGGCTGCCGTCGTCGTTCGGGAGGATCCGGAAGTTGCCGGGGTGCGGGTCGGCGTGGAGCATCCCGGTGCGCGCGGGGCCGGCGAACAGGAAGCGCACGAACAGCTCGCCGTAGTGGTTGCGCTCGGCCTGGGTGCCGTCCGCGATCACCGAGGCCAGCGACGACGTGCTGTCCATCCACTCGGTGACCAGCACGTGCTCTCCGACCGCCACCACGTCGGGAACGACGATGTCGGGGTCGTCGCGGAACGCCCGGGCGAAGGCGCGCTGGGCCTCGGCCTCGAGGGTGTAGTCGAGCTCGTCGTTGGTTCGCCGCTGCAGCTCCTCGACCAGCGGCTTCACGTCGATGCCGGGGATCATGGTGCCGATCGAGCGGGCCAGGCGCGAGAGCTGGCGCAGGTCGGAGCGCAGCGCCTCACCTGCTCCGGGGTACTGCACCTTCACCGCGACGGCCCGGTCGTCGGCCCAGCGCCCCCGGTGCACCTGGCCGATGCTGGCGGCGGCGGTCGGGCCACCGTCGAGCCAGACCAGGTCGCTCTTCCAGTCGTGGCCGAGGTCGGCCGCGATCTGCTCCCGCACGGTCTGGGTCGGCATCGGCGGCGCAGAGTCCTGCAGGCGGGTCAGCTCCGCGCGGTAGGGCCCCACCAGCTCGTCGGGCAGCGCGGCCTCGAAGACCGACATCGCCTGCCCGAACTTCATCGCCCCGCCCTTGAGCTCGCCCAGGGTGCGGAACAGCTGCTCGGCGGTGCGCTGCTGGATCTCGTTCATCACGACCTCGGCGTTGCGGCCGCCCAGCCGCTTGCCGAACCCCAGCGCGTTGCGTCCGGCGTAGCCGAGCGGCAGCGCCGCCAGCCGCGCCGTACGCGCGACCGCCTTGCGTGGCAGCTCGGTCATGGCACCCATTGTCCCTGACGGGTGGGCGCGACCGGTCGCCGCCCGCCGCTCAGGTGGCGGATCGAGGCTGCGGCTTGAAGCGGCGTACCTCATGAGGCCAGCCGCACGCCTCCGCGACCTTGCCGGCCCACATCGTGGCGGTCTCGTCGTCGGGCACGTCCACGATGGCGAAGCCGCCCAGGAACTCCTTGGTCTCGACGTAGGGCCCGTCGCTGATCACCATGGTGCCGCTGGTGGGGTCGGCACTGTAGACCGGGCCGTCCTCCTCCTCGAGCCCCCCGGCGAACACGTACACCCCGGCGGCCTTCATCTCGTTCACGACCGCCATGGCCAGCGGCCCGCGCGGCCGGAACCACTCCTCGTCGTGGTCGCCCACCCACTGCTGGTTGAAGTAGAGGAGGTACTCGGTCATGGCGGCTCCCTGTCTCGGTCGCGGACCCGATGTCCGCAGCTGATGTCTACCCCACGAACGGCGACAACCGACTCCGACACCGCGCCGCAGATTTCTTGGTGCGGCGCTCCGATCCCGGCCACGGGGTCACGACACGTGCGGCACCTGCCCCACCCGTGGCTCGAGGATCGCGGACGCGGGCAGCCCGGGACTGCGCCCCCATCTGGCCCGCAGCGGGCGCTCGACCAACCGGTAGCTCGCCTCGGCCAGGACGACGAACATGGCGACATAGGCGAGATCGCCGACGCGCGTGTGCCCGATCGCGTGGAGGACCGCGATGCGGGCCAGCACGTTCCAGAGGTAGATCGAGTAGGACCGCTCGCCCAGCCACCCCATCGGCCGCGTGGCGAGCAGCGCCCCGGCTGCCGAGCGCGGCCGGGTCACGACGCCGATCAGGATCACCAGCGTCAGCGCCGTCCCCGCGACCCGCACCAGCGAGGTGCGGTAGGCATCGTTGCGATGGGCCAGGTCGACCAGGAGCAGGAGCGCCAGCAGCGCACCGGGGGCGAGCCACCGGAGCGTGCGGGCCAGCCAGTGGTTGTCGACGACGATGGCCAGCAGGCAGCCGGCCAGGATGGGAAGAGCGTTGGTGTCGCTCCCGAAGTACTCGTGCGGATCGAACTTCACGGCGTGACTCAGGCCGAGGTACAGGTTGAGTGCCAGGGTCGCCGCGATCAGCGCCACCGTGAGCCAGGTGAACAGGCGAGGTCGGCGGCGGTAGCCCCAGAGCAGGGCGAACGGCCACAGCAGGTAGAACTGCTCCTCGACCGAGAGCGACCAGGTGTAGTTGAAGTAGTCGTAGGTCGCGAAGACGTGGCCGGTCCAGTCGTAGAGGCTGGTCGCGTAGGCGAGCGCCGTGCCGGCCGGGGCCAGGACCTGTCCGACGCTGAGGTCTCGTCGGTCGATGAGGAGGACGACGGTGGTGACCACCACGACCGCCACCAGCCCCGGGCCCAGGCGCGCCGCGCGCCGGCGGTAGAACCCGCGCAGGTCCAGGGTGCCGGTCTGCAGCTCGCGGACCAGCAGGGTGGTGATCAGGTACCCCGACAGGCAGAAGAACACGGTCACCCCGACGTAGCCGTTGGCGAGCGGCTTGGTCGGGGCGTGCTGACCGAGCACCAGCAGGATGGCCACGCCGCGGACGCCGTCCAACCCAGCGTCGTGACCACGGTCGCCCACGACCGGATCTACGTGAGGGCCTCACCTCTGGTTCGATCAGCGTCCCGCGCCACGGGCCGAGACCCGGGCGCGGGGCATGCCCAGCGGTCGGTCAGGCGTCGGCCGGGAACGGCACCCCGGCGTTGGCGTGGCAGCGGTAGCCGTAGGGGTGCTTGTCGAGGTACTGCTGGTGGTGGTCCTCGGCGTAGTAGTACGGCGTCTCCGACGCGGGGCGGATCTCGGTGGTGATGTCGCCGTACCGACGGCGGGCCAGCTCGTCGCCGTACACCTTCGTGAGCTCGCGCGCGGTCTGCTCCTGCGCCGGCGTCGTGTAGTAGATCGCCGAGCGGTACTGCGTGCCGACGTCGTTGCCCTGGCGCATCCCCTGGGTCGGGTCGTGCACCTCGAAGAACGTCTTGACCAGGTCGGCGTAGGAGATCACCGACGGGTCGAAGACGATCCGCACGGCCTCGGTGTGGCCGGTGCGTCCGCTGCAGACCTCTTCGTACGTCGGGTTCTCGGTGGTCCCGCCGGCGTAGCCGACCGAGGTCGACCACACGCCCGGCTTCTGCCAGTAGATCTCCTCGGCGCCCCAGAAGCAGCCGAGGCCGAAGATCGCCACCTCGTAGCCCTCGGGCGCGGTCGGGGTGACGACAGGTGCGTCGAGCACCCGGTGCTTCGGCGCGATGGCGAACGCGCTGCCGGCGCGACCGGGCAGCGCCTCCTCGGCGGTCGGGAGGGTGGTCTTGGTGCGGGAGAAGATCGACACGGTGGCTCCTTCGTCTGGTGCTTTCACAGTGTCCAACACCGAGGGGCACCCCGTCGTTCCCGGCACGGATGACGGAACCCTTACGCTCGACCAG
>JAWWPM010000264.1:0-4300 GCA_033854915.1 Nocardioidaceae bacterium | reverse complement strand
CGAACATCGGCCCGAGCCCGTCGGGCAGCGTGCCCTCGTCGTACCACTCGGCGACGTGCGGGGCGAGCTCGGTCTGGGCGAAGTCGCGCACCGTGTCGCGGATCGCGCGGTCCTCGTCGCTGAGCAGGTCATCGACCTGCAGATAGTCGTGAGTCATCTAGCGCCCCTTCCATTCCGGCTTGCGCTTGGCGTTGAACGCGGCGTGGAACTCCGCGTGGTCCGCGGTGGTCATCAGCAGTGCCTGGGTCATCGCGTCGAGCTCCATCGCCGGCCCGAGCGGCATGTCGAGCTCGCGAGTGATCAGGCTCTTGGTCTGGGAGTAGCCGAGAGTCGGCCCGTCCGCCAGCCGCCGGGCGAGCCGGTCGACCGCGTCGTCGAGCTCGTCGGGCTGCACCAGCTGGGTGACCAGGCCGTATCGGTCGGCGGTCTCGGCGTCGATGGTGTCGCCCAGCATCAGCAGCTCGGTGGCGCGTCCGTAACCGACCAGGCGGGGCAGGAGGTACGCCGCTCCCATGTCACCACCGGAGAGCCCCACCTTGGTGAACAGGAAGGCGAACCTGGCGTCCGTCGTACACACCCGGAAGTCGCTCGCGATGGCGACCACCGAGCCGGCGCCTGCGGCGATGCCCTGGATGCCGGCGATGATCGGCACCGGACACTCGCGCATCGCCCGGATCACGTCGCCGGTCATCTTGGTGAAGCCCATCAGGTCACGCGCGTCCATCGCGATCAGCTCGCCGATGATCTCGTTGACGTCGCCGCCACCGCAGAAGCCCTTGCCCTGCCCGCGGATCACCAGCACCCGGGTGTCGCCTCGGTGCGGCAGCTCGGCGAGCAGGTCGCGCAGGTCGGCGTAGCTCTCGAAGGTCAGCGGGTTCAGCTTCTCGGGTCGGTTGAGGGTCACCGTAGCGACCCCGTCGGCGACCGAGAAGTCGAAGTGCTGCCAGTCGTCGGTGATCCCCGCGCTGGCGCGGTATCTGGTCACTGCTTCATCAGGCCTCTCGCGATGATCGTGCGCTGCACCTCGGAGGCACCCTCGTAGATGCGCGGCGCCCGGACCTCACGATAGAGCCGCTCCAGGAGGTGGCCCTTCTGCAGCCCTCGGGCGCCGTGCAGCTGCACCGCCTGGTCGACCACCCACTGCGCCATCTCGGTCGCGAACAGCTTGGCCATCGCCGCACTCGTGGTGACGTTGGCCTCCCCTGCGTCGTACGACGCCGCGGCGGCGCGCACCAGAAGCCGGCCGGCTTCGATCCGGGTCGCCATCTCGCCCAGCGTGTGCTGCGTGGCCTGCAGGTCGGCGAGCCTTCCGCCGAACAGCTCACGCTCGCGCGCCCACGCGACGCTGGCGTCGAGCGCCGCCTGGGCCATCCCCACGGCGAAGGCGCCGACACTGGGCCGGAACAGGTCGAGGGTGCGCATCGCGACCGCGAAACCCTGGTCGACCTCGCCGAGCAGGTCGTCACGACCGACCCGCACCCCGTCGAAGTGGAGGGTGCCCAGCGCGTGCGGCGCGATCATGTCGAGGCGCTGGCCGGTCAGCCCGGGCACGTCCCCGGCGACCGCGAACGCCGTCACCCCACGCGCCTTCGCACCGGGCGTCGTCCGGGCGAAGACGGAGTAGACGTCGGCGTCCGGAGCGTTGGAGATCCAGGCCTTCTCGCCGTGCAGGGTCCAGCCATCACCGTCGGCCCGCGCCTCGAGCGTGAGGGCACCGGCGTCCGAGCCGGCGTCGGGCTCGGAGAGCGCGAACCCGGGCACGACGTCGCCGGCCACGACACCCGGCAGCCAGCGGTCGCGGGTGGCGTCGTTGCCGGACTGCAGGATCGGGTACGAGCCGAGCCCCTGCAGCGCGAGCGCGGTCTCGGCCTCGGTGTCGATCTCGGCGAGACCCTCGCGGAGCAGGCAGAGCTGCATGGCGGCTGCGTCGCCCAGGAAGTCACCGGGCTCACCGGGCTCCCCGTGCTCACCGCCGAAGAGCCCGCGCAGCAGCCCGGCATCGCCGAGGGCCTTGACCAGCGGACGGTTGACCGCCCCGTGCACCGGTGCGATGCCGACCAGCGCCTCGGTTGCCCGCTCGCGCGCCCACGCGGCGTACTCCAGCTGGCCGGGCGTGAGTCCGAACGTCGTCCCGCTGCTCACGCGTCCGACCATACCGGTGACCGTATTGCGCCTTGACAACGCCCGTCAAGAAACCGCTATGTTGGGATAGTCCGTGACGATCGACATGTGATTGAGCCGGATTCACATGCGTTTCGTCACGGACTATCCCGGCATGACGGAGGCACGAGTGCGGATCGCGGTGGTCGGAGGCGGCCCGGGTGGCCTCTACTTCAGCGCACTCGCGCAGCAGCTGGCCGCGACGACCGGGCAGACCCACGAGATCACCGTGTGGGAGCGGAACGCCGCCGACGACACGTTCGGCTTCGGGGTGGTCTTCAGCGACGAGACGCTGGGTGGCATCGAGCACGCCGACCGCGCGATCTTCGAGCAGATGCAGCGCGAGTTCGCGATCTGGGACGACATCGACGTGCACTTCAAGGGCGAGGTGATCAGCAGCGGCGGGCACGGTTTCGCGGCGATGAGCCGGCGCCGGCTGCTGGAGATCCTCCAGGAGCGCTGCCGCGAGCTCGGGGTGACGCTGCACTTCCGCACGGAGGCGCCCGACGTCGACGAGCTGACTGCGTCGTACGACCTGGTGCTGGCCGCGGACGGCCTCAACTCGGCGATCCGGCAGCGCTACGCCGACACGTTCCGCCCCACCCTCGACGTGCGCGACTGCAAGTACATCTGGCTGGGAACCGACAAGGTCTTCGACGCCTTCAAGTTCTACATCGCGCAGACGCCGTACGGCGTGATGCAGATCCACGGCTACCCCTACGACGCCACCGGCTCGACCTTCATCGTCGAGATGACGAGTGAGGTCTGGCACCGCGCAGGCTTCGCCGAGCTCGCCGATCGCACCTGGGCTCCCGGCGAGTCCGACGAGCGGTCGATCGCGCGGATCCGCGAGCTCTTCTCCGACGTGCTCGGGGGCCACGAGGTGATGGCCAACAACTCGCGCTGGATCAGCTTCACCACGATCCGCAACGAGCACTGGGTCCATGCCGAGCCCGACAAGGGGGCCGTGGTGATCCTCGGCGATGCGGCCCACACCGCGCACTTCTCCATCGGGTCCGGCACCAAACTGGCCATGGAGGACGCGCTCGCGCTCGCGGCCTGCCTGCACGAGGAGCCCGACGTCGCTGGGTCGATCGGCAGGGCGCTGAAGGTCTACGAGGAGGAGCGCAAGGCGGTCGTGCTCTCCACCCAGCGAGCCGCCCAGGCCAGCCTCGAGTGGTTCGAGAACCTCGCGCAGTACGTCCACCAGGAGCCGGTGCAGTTCGGCTTCAACATCATGACCCGGTCGCGGCGGGTCACCTACGACAACCTGCGGCTGCGCGATCCGGAGTACGTCGCGCGCTGCGAGGCCTGGTACGCCGAGCATGCCGGCGGGTCCGCCGGCACGCCGCCGATGTTCCAGCCGGTCACGCTGCGTGCGGCCGAAGGCCCTGGCCTGACCCTGAACAACCGCGTGATCGTCTCGCCGATGGACCAGTACGTCGCCACCGACGGCGTCCCGTCGGAGTTCCATCTGGTGCACCTGGGCGGCAAGGCGCTCGGCGGCGCGGGGCTGGTGATGACCGAGATGGTCTGCACCTCGCCCGAGGGCCGGATCACCCTCGGCTGCGGCGGCCTGTGGACCGACGAGCAGCGCGACGGCTGGGCGCGTGTCGTCGACTTCGTGCACGGCGAGTCGTCGGCCGCGATCGGCTGCCAGCTCGGACACTCGGGTGCCAAGGGCTCGACGAAGCTGATGTGGGAGGGCATGGACGAGCCGCTCCCGGACGGCAACTGGGACGTCGTCGCCGCGTCACCCGTGCCCTACTCCACCGCGAACCAGACGCCCCAGGAGCTCGATCGGGCCGGGCTGGACGCGATCCGCGACGAGTTCGTCGGCTCCGCACGCCGCGCGGCCGAGGCCGGCTTCGACCTGCTCGAGCTGCACTGCGCCCACGGCTACCTGCTGTCCGGCTTCCTGTCGCCGGTGACCAACCGTCGTACGGACTCGTACGGCGGCGACGTCGTCGGCCGGCTGCGTTTCCCGCTCGAGGTGTGGCACGCGATGCGCGAGGTGTGGCCGGCCGATCGGCCGATGACGGTGCGGATCTCGGCGACCGACTGGGTCGAGGACGGTCAGTCGCTCGAGGACACCTTGGCCGTCGCGGTCGCCTTCGAAGCCGCGGGCGCGGCCGCGGTC
>JAWWPM010000263.1:0-15967 GCA_033854915.1 Nocardioidaceae bacterium | reverse complement strand
GCAACCAGATCGCCGCAGCCGAGCGGGCCGGGATCCGCGCGGTCACCATCAACTCGACCAACTCCGAGGAGTGGGAGCCGATCCACGCTGCGGTCCGGGCCGGTGAGGTCGACGTGCTCCTGGTCAGCCCCGAGCGGCTCAACAACCCCGGGTTCCGTGACGAGGTGCTGCCCCGGCTGGCAGCCACCTGCGGCCTGCTGGTCGTCGACGAGGCGCACTGCATCTCCGACTGGGGCCACGACTTCCGGCCCGACTACCGCCGCATCCGCACCCTGCTGGCCGATCTGCCTACCGGCATCCCGGTGCTGGCGACCACCGCCACCGCCAACGCCCGGGTCAGCGCCGACGTCGCCGAGCAGCTGGGCTCCGACGTCCTGGTCCTGCGCGGTTCGCTCGACCGCGAGTCGCTCCGCCTCGCGGTGGTCCGGCTCCGCACCCCCGAGCAGCGGCTCGGCTGGCTGGCCGACCACCTGGCCGAGCAGCCCGGCTCCGGCATCGTCTACTGCCTGACCGTGGCCGCCACCCAGGAGATCGCCGACTACCTGCGCTCCCGCGGCCACGACGTCGCGGCCTACTCCGGCCAGACCGAGCCCACCGAGCGCCTCGCCCTCGAGCAGCGACTGGCGACGGGTCAGGTCAAGGCCCTCGTGGCCACCAGCGCCCTCGGCATGGGCTTCGACGCCACCCTCGGCTTCGTGGTCAACATGGGGGCGCCCCAGTCGCCCGTCGCCTACTACCAACAGGTCGGCCGGGCCGGCCGCGGCACCGACGAGGCCACCGTCGTGCTCCTCCCCCAGCAGGAGGACCGCGAGATCTGGGCCTACTTCGCCTCCCTGGCGTTCCCGCGCGAGTCCCTGGTGCGGCAGACCCTCGAGGTGCTGGCCGAGCGCGGCACGATGAGCACCGCGGCCCTCGAGTCCTACGTCGAGCTGGGTCGCACCCGGCTCGAGCAGATGCTGAAGGTGCTCGACGTCGACGGCGCCGTACGCCGTGTCCGCGGCGGGTGGGAGGCGACCGGACGGGAGTGGGCCTACGACGCCGATCGCTATGCCCGGGTGAGCGAGGCGCGCGAGCGCGAGCAGCGGGCGATGCTGGACTACCTCGACACCGACCGCTGCCGGATGCGGTTCCTGCGCGACGAGCTCGACGACCCGGCGGTCGGTGACGGGCCGCCCGAGTGCGGGCGGTGCGACAACTGCGGTGGCTTCGCGGTCTCCGACTCCGTGTCCGAGACGGCGCTGACCGAGGCGCGCACGCGTCTGGCCCGGCCGGGCGTGGTGATCGAGCCGCGGCGGATGTGGCCGACCGCGCTGGGCCATCTCGGCCTCGACCTCAAGGGCAAGATCAGCGCCTCCGCCGACGAGGGGCGCGCGGTGGCCCGGCTCACCGATCTGGGGCACGGTCAGGCGCTGCGCGAGCTGTTCGGCCGCGCCGAGCCCGACGGCCCGGTGCCGGAGTCGCTGGCCCGGGCCGTGGTCGAGGTGCTGGTCGACTGGCATCCCCAGGTCGCCGGCATCGCGGTGGTCGAGTCCGCGACCCGGCCCACCCTCACCGCCGACCTGGCCGAGGGGCTGGCCCGCTACCTCCGGCGCCCGGTGGTGGCGAGGTGGGCGATCGCCGACCCGTCGGTGGCGCCGGGCCACGGTGCCATGAACTCCGCTCAGCGGGTGGCCGCCGTCTCCCGCCGCTACCGGCTCGAGGGCGACGTCCCGCCCGGACCCGTGCTGCTGGTCGACGACCAGGTGGCCACCGGCTGGACGCTCACCCTGGCCGCCCGCGCCCTGCGCGAGGCGGGCGCCACCAACGTGCTCCCGCTGGCCCTCGCTGTCCGCTCCTAGCCGGGCGGACCCCTAGGCTGGCGCCATGCACAGTGAGCTCTTCGACCAGGTCAACCGCGAGATCCCCGACGGGCAGCAGCGCTTCGCCCTGCAGAACAGCCAGATGCTGCGGGTCTCGCTGGGCGCCGACGTGCTGGCGACCAAGGGCGCGATGGTGGCGTTCCAGGGCAGCCTGGAGTTCCACCACGAGAAGGCCGGCGGCTTCGGGAAGATGCTGAAGAAGATGGCCACCTCGGAGGACAACCCGCTGATGCGCGTCACCGGACAGGGCGAGGTGTTCTTCGCCAGCAAGGCGGGCTTCGTCAACCTCGTCGAGCTCACCGGCGACGCGATCAGCGTCAACGGTCGCAACCTCCTCGCGTTCGACGCCGCGCTCGAGTGGGACATCCACCGCACCAAGGGCGCCGGGATGCTCGCGGGCGGGCTCTTCAACACCACCGTCAGCGGTCAGGGCATGGTCGCCCTGCACACGATCGGCAAGCCGGTCGTGCTCGACTGCACCCAGCAGCCGACCTACGTCGACACCCAGGCCTGCGTGGCGTGGTCGGCCAACCTCACGCCCAGCCTGGTGTCGAGCATGAAGTTCAAGTCGATGCTGCGCGGGGGCTCGGGCGAGGCGTTCCAGTACGCGTTCAACGGCCCCGGCTTCGTCGTCGTCCAGGCCGACGAGTGGGAGTCCGGGCAGACCTCCGGCGGTGGTACGTCGGGTGGTCCCGGCGGCCTGCTGGGCAACGTCCTCGGCGGCTGACCGGGGCGACCGGCTCAGCCTGCGACCGGCTGGTCCTGCAGGCGCCGGAACGTGTAGGCGTAGCCGATCAGCACGACCGGGACCGTGACCAGGAGCCCGACCCCGCACAGCAGCGCCCCGAGCGCGGTGACTGCCGCGCAGAGCAGGTAGAAGACGACGGTGGACCCGAGGTGTCCGGTCACCAGCCTCACGCTCGCCCGGATCGCGTCGACGGCGGGCAGGCCGCGGTCGACGACGAAGAGCAGCGTGAACTGGGTGAGGAAGGCGATGACCAGCCCGGGCACCACGCACAGGATCGTGCCCACGCCGACCGCGCCGGCGGTCAGCAGGCTGGCGATCACGACCTGGGTCTTGTCCCAGCCCGAGAAGAGCTCGCCGATGGCGAACGAACCACCGTCGACCAGGCGCAGGGCGCCGCGGTAGAGGCCCGCCGCGAGGAGCTGGTAGACGAGGAACATCAGGGCGCTGAAGACACCCGAGACCAGCAGGCCGCCGGTGGCGCCCGAGCCGAGCGGCACGTGCACCAGCAGGATCTCCAGGCCCAGGCCCGCCACGACCAGACCGACGAAGACCACGATCATCGGGACCATCAGGGTCGCGGGGCTGTCCGCGAACTTCTCCCACCCGTAGGACAGCGCCACCCGCGGCCGGTAGCTGCCGGCGCCTCCGTCGTCGTACGGCGCGGGGGGCGGCGGTGCCGACGGCGGGGTCGGAGGGTCGGTCATGGCGGGCAATCTAGCGGTGCGAAATCGGCGCGGGCCCCGGCCCGCCGAAGCGGGGCCGGGGCCCGGAAGTGCCGTCAGCCGGGAGAGGTCACTCCTCGCCCTTGATGAACGCCTCGACGCGGGCACGGCCCTCGTCGTCGGGCAGCTGCACCGGCGGGCTCTTCATCAGGTAGGACGACGCCGAGATGATCGGGCCCCCGATGCCGCGGTCCTTGGCGATCTTCGCGGCGCGGATCGCGTCGATGATGATGCCGGCGGAGTTCGGGGAGTCCCAGACCTCCAGCTTGTACTCCATGTTCAGCGGCGCGTCGCCGAACGCACGGCCCTCGAGGCGGACGTAGGCCCACTTGCGGTCGTCGAGCCACGCCACGTAGTCGGAAGGACCGATGTGCACGTTGCGGTCGAGGTGGCCCTTGCCGCCGAGAGGCCCGGTCAGGTTGGAGGTCACCGACTGGGTCTTGGAGATCTTCTTCGACTCGAGGCGCTCGCGCTCGAGCATGTTCTTGAAGTCCATGTTGCCGCCGACGTTCAGCTGGTAGGTGCGGTCCAGCACGACGCCGCGGTCCTCGAACAGCTTCGCGATCACGCGGTGGGTGATCGTGGCGCCGACCTGGCTCTTGATGTCGTCACCGACGATCGGGACGCCGGCGTCCTCGAACTTCTTGGCCCAGACCGGGTCGGAGGCGATGAAGACGGGCAGGGCGTTGACGAAGGCCACGCCCGCGTCGATGGCGCACTGGGCGTAGAACTTGTCGGCGTCCTCGGAGCCCACCGGGAGGTAGGAGACGAGGACGTCGGCCCGGGTGTTCTTGAGGACCTGGACGACGTCGACCGCCTCGGCGTCGGACTCCTCGATCGTCTCGCGGTAGTACTTGCCGAGCCCGTCGAGGGTGTGGCCGCGCTGGACGATGACACCGGTCGGGGGCACGTCGCAGATGCGGATGGTGTTGTTCTCGGAGGCCTGGGTGGCGTCGGCCAGGTCGAAGCCGACCTTCTTGGCGTCGACGTCGAAGGCAGCCACGAACTCCACGTCGTTGACGTGGTAGTCGCCGAACATCACGTGCATCAGACCCGGGACGGTGCCCTCCGGGTCGGCGTCCTTGTAGTACTCGACGCCCTGGATCAGGGACGTGGCACAGTTGCCGACGCCCACGATTGCTACTCGAACCGAACCCATGTGTGTTCCTTCCTGGGGTGTGACTCGTGTGTCACTTGGAGGCGTCGACCACGGGGGTCGCGCTGGTGGTGGGGTCGTCCCCGGGCTCGGTATCGGCAGCCGTTGGGACGGGTGGAGCGGGTGTGGCAGGGGTGGAGCGCTCGGCGTTGATGAGGTCGGTGAGCCACCGGACCTCGCGCTCGACGGACTCGATGGAGTGCCGGCGCAGCTCGCTGAGGTAGCGGTCGTCGCCACCGGCCGCGTGCATGGCCCGGTCGAGGCGCTCCTGGAGTCGGGAACGGCGTCCCTCGAGGATGCCGAGCCGGACGTCGGCGTCGGTGCGGGAGAAGAACGCGAACCTCATGTTGAAGTTGTCGTCCTCCCACGCGGACGGACCGCTGTCGGTGATCTCCTCGCCGAAGAACTGCTTGCCCGCCGGGGTGATCTGGTAGACGATCCGCTGGCGGCGCGAGACCCCGGGGGAGGCGGCGGTCACCTCGGTGATCCAGCCGGCGCGCAGCAGTCGCTTCAGCGCCGGGTAGAGCGAGCCGTAGGAGAGCAGACGCCCCCAACCGAGCAGGAGGTTGAGTCGCTTGCGCAGCTCGTAGCCGTGCAAGGGGGACTCGTGGAGCAGACCGAGCACGGCCAGCTCCAGCGATGCCGCCTTGCGTGCCATGGTGCTCCGTCCTGGGTGGTGGGACGCTGCCTGCACCACGGTGCGTGAGCCCGGAGGCATCGGCGCGATGTGTCGCAGCGTTCTATCGGTTGAACCTATCAAACCGATATATCAGGACACAAACCCGGCGCAGTTCGGTGCGGTGCCGGGCCGCCCCGTACCCTCGTCCTCGTCGGTGTGCCGGGCCTGCTGTAGTCGGGTGGCCCCGGACCCGTCCTGTGCACCGTTCCCCCGACGCACCTGGAGAGACCTGTGAGTGCCAAGCGCAGGGCCGACGGCCCCGCCGTCACCCGCACACCGAAGCGGCCCGGCTCGACCAAGCAGCGCCTTCGTCGCGTCCTCAAGTGGTTCCTGATCGTGGCGCTGGTGGGCACCCTGGTCCTGATCGGTGGCTTCGTCTACCTCTACAAGACGACGCCGATCCCCAGCCCCAACAAGGACTTCCAGACCCAGACGTCGTTCGTCTACTACGCCGACGGCAAGACCCAGCTCGGGCAGTACGCCAAGCAGAACCGGGAGATCATCCCGCTCAGCGACATGCCGCAGAACCTCCAGGACGCCGTCGTCGCGGCGGAGGATCGCACGTTCTACACCAACAACGGCATCGACCCGAAGGGCATCATCCGGGCCGCCTTCAACGACGCCCGTGGCGGTGCCACGCAGGGTGCGTCGACGATCACCCAGCAGTACGTCAAGATCCTGTACCTCAACCAGGAGCGCTCGCTGAGCCGGAAGATCCACGAGGCGATCCTGTCGCTGAAGATCCAGAAGCAGCAGAGCAAGGACGAGATCCTCACCGGCTACCTCAACACCATCTACTTCGGCCGGGGGGCCTACGGCGTGCAGGCGGCGGCCAAGGCCTACTTCGGCGTCGACGCCAAGGCCCTCGACCTCCAGCAGAGCGCAGTGCTCGCCAGCGTGCTCAACAACCCCTCGCAGTTCGACCCCGCCAACGGCAAGAGCAACAAGCGGGCGCTCAAGGCCCGCTACGACTACGTCCTCAGCGGGATGGCCAAGATGAACACCATCCCCGCGGCGAAGGCCGACAAGGCGTCGCGCCACCTGCCGAAGTTCCCCGTCTTCAAGCAGTCCAGCCAGTACGGCGGGCAGCGCGGCCACATGCTCACCCTGGTCCGCCAGGAGCTGCACAACCTCGACTTCACCGACGACCAGATCGACGGCGGTGGACTCCGGGTCACCACGACGCTGACCCCGCAGGCGATGAACGCCGCCCGGCAGGGCGTGATGCAGGTGCGCCCCGACATCAGCGACAAGTACCTCCACGTCGCGGTCGCCACGGTCCAGCCCGGCACCGGCAACCTGCTCGGCTTCTACGGTGGCCAGGACTACCTGCGCTCGCAGATCAACTGGGCCGAGGCCGGCGGCATGGTCGGCTCGACGTTCAAGCCGGTCTCGCTCGCGGCCGCGATCACCGACGGTTACTCGCTGAAGAGCACGTGGGACGGCAACTCGCCCTTCTCCTTCCCCGACGGCCTCCAGGTCCACAACGAGGGCGCGCCGCCGGGCACCAGCTACGGCTCGAGCGTGAGCTCGGTGCTGGCCCTGGAGCAGTCGATCAACACCGCGTTCGTCGACATGTCCAACAGCATGAAGAACGGCCCCGACAAGATCCTCTCGATGGCCAACAAGATGGGGATCCCTCCGGCCGAGGCAGATCCGCACTACCCCGGTATCCCGAACTCCACGCGGGACCTGGAGGCGGACGCGCTGATCACCCTGGGCAAGGCCCGGATCAGCGCGATCAACATGGCCAACACCTACGCCACCATCGCCAACGACGGCCAGCGCGCCGACGTGCACGTGATCGACAAGGTCACCGACACCAGCGGCAAGGTGCTCTACCAGTACAAGCCGCACACCACGCAGGCCATCTCGCCCGACATCGACGCCGACGTCAGCTACGCGATGCAGCAAGTGGTGCTGCACGGCACCGGTACCAACGCCCAGGCCGTCGGGCGGCCCGCCGCCGGCAAGACCGGCACCGCCACCAACGGTCAGAACCAGGTGTCGTCGTCGTGGTTCGTGGGGTTCACCCCGCAGATGTCCACCGCGGTGATGTATGTCCGTGGCGACGGTGACAACCAGCTCGACGGCGGCTGGCTGCCGCCGTACAACGGAGCGGCGGGCTACTTCGGCGCCGGCTACCCGACCGCGACCTGGGCCGCGGTGATGAAGGCCGACCTGGCCGGCCAGCCGGTCCAGCAGTTCCCGCCCGCGGCCAACGTCCCGGCCAAGCAGACCGACCACGCGCCGGCGCCGACCTTCACGCCCCCGCCGCCCAACCCGAGCACCCATCACACGCGCCCGTCCTCGTCACCACCGACGTCGAGCACGACGACCAGCGCGCCGCCGACCACGCCGACGACGCCGACCGCGTCGACGTCCGGGCCGCCCGTGTCGATCCCCACGTGCTTCCCGCCCGGGCAGTGCAACACCCCGACCCCGACCACGGCGCCGACCACCACGCCGACCACGGCCCCGCCCAGCGGAGGTGGGACCCCGACGCCGAGTGCCAGACCCCTGGCCAGGCAAGAGCTGTGGTGGTGAGCGGGACCACCGAGGACGACAGCCGCCGGGTCGTGCACCCGACAGCGGACGACCCCGTCACCGCCGCCTTGAGTCACGGCGTGGGCGGACCACTCGGGGAGCACGCTGGCCGGCACTCCTGGTGGACCCCGGTGCGGGTGCTGCTCGCCCTGACCGCGATCTGCTTCGCGCTGGGGCTCGTGCAGAAGGCGCCGTGCTACAAGACGGGCTGGGGCAGCAGCGAGACCAACTACTCCGACATGTGCTACTCGGACCTGCCCTACCTCTACGTCGACCGCGGCTTCGCCGAGCTGGACTGGCCCTACTCCGACGCGATCGCGGTGCGGGACCGCTACCAGGTGATGGAGTACCCCGTCGGGATCGCCTACTACGCCTACGCCTCGGCGTACGTCACGCACTGGCTCTCGGGCTCGCCGGACCTCGACCCACGCGGCGGGATGTCGCTGGGCCAGCTGCAGGCGGATCCGCAGGTGCACCGTGAGACGGTGCGCTTCACCGCCGTCGAGGGCGTCGGGTTCGCGGCGTGCGCCCTGCTGGCCGTGTGGTTCCTCAGCGGCGCCCACCGACGACGGCCGTGGGACGCCGCGTTCTTCGCCCTCTCACCCGCTCTGCTCTTCGAGGGGCTGATCAACTGGGACCTTCTCGCCGTCGCCTGCGTGGCCGGGGCGCTGTGGGCCCACTCGCGGGAGAGACCGGGGCTGACGGGGGTCATGCTCGGGCTCGGTACGGCGATGAAGCTCTACCCGCTCTTCCTGCTCGGCGGGCTGGTCGTCGTCTACGCGCGCCAGCGGCGCCGGCTCGACCTCGCCGGCGCGACCGCGACCGGCGTGGCGACCTGGGTGATCCTCAACGCGCCCGCGTTCTTCGGCGGGCGCGCCGAGTGGAACGTCTTCTGGAGCTACAACTCCCACCGGGGCGCGGACCTCGGCTCGGTCTGGCTGATGCTCCAGCAGATGACCCAGCACACCTCCGCGGTGCACACCATCAACGTGGTGTCGTGGCTCTTCTTCGGTGCCTGGTGCGCGGCAGTGGCCGCGCTGGGGTTCCTGGCTCGCGAGACGCCGCGGCTGGCCCAGCTCGGCTACCTGCTGGTCGCGGGCTTCCTGCTGGTGAACAAGGTGTACTCGCCGCAGTACACCCTGTGGCTGCTCCCGCTCGCGGTGCTGGCCAGGCCACGCTGGCGCGACCAGCTGATCTGGCAGGGCGGCGAGATCTTCTACTACGCCTCGGTGTGGTGGTACCTCGGCGGTCACCTCGAGCCGGGCGGCGGTGGCGATCCGGGCTTCTACTGGCTGGCGATCATCGTCCGGATGGCCGCCGAGCTCTACCTGGTCGCGATCGTGGTCCGCGACATCTGGATGCCGGAGTACGACGTGGTGCGCGAGGTGAGCTGGCGCGATCACTTCTCGTGGTGGCGACACGGCGGGCCGGGCGAGCTCGCGCTGGGCCGGTCCTCCGACGGCGCCGGCTGAGCCGACGGGTCAGGAGATCTCGATGCGGTCGAAGGTGGTGGCGGTGAAGCGCACCCGGACCGCGACCTCCTCGCCGACCGCCGGCACCCGAGGACCGTGCGGCAGGAAGAGCATGGAGGCCTGCATGTGCGGGGGCTCGGCGAACAGGCGCGGCTTGCCGTCGACGGTGAACGGCGAGCGGACGAAGCCGGCCGCGTCGAGGCCGCCCCGGGCCAGGGTGGCGGCCCGCGCCTTGATCGAGTGGTCGCCGGTCGGGGCCTCGAGGCCGATGCCGTGCGCCGTGCCGCCGGAGACGACGAGGATGTGGCCGCCCTTCGGCACCGAGCGGCCGCGGTAGCCGTACACATCGCCGCGCTCGACCTCGTGCACGTCGAGCACGGTGGCGGTGACCTTCATCGCGTCGCGGGCGCCCAGCCACAGGTCGGTGCCGATGCGCGGCCGCACGTCGAAGTCGGCGTACGACGATCGCAGGCGGGAGAGCTCCGGCGGGGTCAGGTGGCTGACCCAGAGGGTGCGGGTCGCGAGGTCGGCGGCAACGACGTCGTTGACCAGGTGCACCACCTCGGTCAGGTGGGCGCCGTGCGCGAGCGGCAGATGGAAGGCCACGCCCTCGACGTCGGCCGGCCGGTTGGCGAGGAGGTGGGAGGCCGCGCGGAGCTCCTCGGCCGACATGCCGTGCCGGCGCATGCTGGTCAACCGCTCGAGCACGACCCTGGCCCCGGGCTGGCGGTCGAGCAGGGCCAGCAGGTCGGCCAGCCGGCTCACGGTGTGGATCACTCGGGCGGGGTCGAGCGACCCCGGAGGGATCGGGCCGGTGGGGCGCCAGGGCGTGAGCACCATCAGGTTGCCGGCGAAGGCGCGCTCGACCAGCGGGAGCTCGTGGTAGGTGCCGACCGCGATGGTGTCGACGCCGAGCCAGGCAGCGATCTCGGCCAGCCGGGTCACCCCGAAGCCGTAGCCGTTGCCCTTGATCACCGGCACCAGGCCCGGGTTGGCCTCGGCGACGTCGCGCAGGTGTCGGCGCCAGCGCTCGCCGTCGACGGTCAGGGTCAGGCTCATGTCGGCACCGTGGTCACCCGCGACGACCAGCGCGACGGGCCAGGTAGAGCTCGAAGCCCTTGTAGAGCAGGCGGTTGAGGGGGAGGTCCCACTCGCCGGCGTTCTCCACGGCCTCACCACCGGTGCCGACCTTGAACTGGATCAGGCCGATGTGGGGGTCGTCGGGGTCGAGGGTGTCGGTGATGCCGCGCAGGTCGTAGACCTCGGCGCCCTGGTCGATCGCGTCGCGGATCATCGCCCACTGGACGGCGTTGGAGCCGCGAACGTCGCGCTTGTCGGTGGACGAGGCGCCGTAGGAGTACCACGCGTGGGTGCCGACCCGGACCGCGATCGTGGCCGCGACGAGGTCGCCCTCGTGGTGGGCCAGCCACAGGGTGATCCGGCCGGGGTCCTCGGCGCCCAGCGCGTCGTACATCGTCTGGAAGTAGGAGAGCGGGCGCGGGGTGAAGTGGTCGCGCTCGGCGGTGTGGGCGTAGAGGTCGTGGAACGCCTTGAGGTCGGCCGAGCCGCCGGTGGTCACCACCACACCGGCCTTGTCGGCCTTGCGGATGTTGCGCCGCCACTGCTGGTTCATGCCGGCGAGCACGTCCTCCTCGGTACGCCGTGCACCGTCGGCGTCCTCGGTGGTCGAGACCAGCGGGATCACGAACGTGTACTGCGGCTGCCCGGCGGTGAAACCGCCCTCGGAGACCTGGCGTCGCCAGCCGAGCGCCTCGAGCTGCTGGATCACGCGGGCCCCGGCGGCGGTGCGCTCCAGCGGGGCGATCTCCCCGAGCCGGTCGACGCCGGCGTCGGCGATGCCGTCCTTGACCTGGGCGGCGCTCCAGCGGCGGGTGACGACGGGCGGACCCATCCGGACGCCGAACGCCCCCTGGGAGCTCAGGTGACGGGTCATCGGCTCGAGCCAGGCGCCGAGGTCGTCGACGTCCCAGTCGAGGACGGGCCCCTCGGGCAGGTAGGCGAGGTAGCGCTTCACCCGGGGCAGCTGGCGGTAGAGCACCAGACCGGCGCCCACGATGCGGTCGCCGTCGTACCAACCCAGCGACTCCGCGCGCCACTCGGACTTCACCGTGGCCCAGGCCGGCGTCTGGAGGAAGCTGGCGGACGAGCGGCCGGCGATGAAGTCGCGGTGCTCGTCGGCCGAGATCGGCCGGACGGTCGGGGTCACCCGACGAGGCTACCGGGGGCTCCGGGCAGCCCGGTGGCCGCCTTCAGAGGCGCGAGCGGATCGCCTCGAAGTCGGCGCGGTGCTCGTCGGCGCCGCCCGGGGTCTCGAACACCACCGGTGCCGCGGCCTCGCGCACGACCTGGGCCAGCAGGTCGGGGTCGATGCGGCCGTTGCCGACGTTGGCGTGCCGGTCGGCGCCGGAGTCGAACTCGTCGCGGCTGTCGTTGCAGTGCACGAGGTCGATCCGCCCGGTGATCGCCCGGATCTGGTCGACCACGGTCTCCAGCGGGATGCCGCCGGCGTGGGCGTGGCACGTGTCGAGGCAGAAGCCGACCTGGTCGCGACCCTCGGCGGCCGAGACCGCGTCGAAGACGCCCTTGATCCGGTCGAGGTAGCGGGCCATCGCGTTGTCGCCGCCGGCGGTGTTCTCGATGAGGAGCGGGACCTTGAGGTCGGTGGCCTCGATCGCCTTGCGCCAGTTGTCGAAGCCCTTGTCAATGACCTCCGGGTCGTTCGACTTGTTCTCCACGTGACCGCCGTGCACGATCAGGCCGCGGGCGCCGATCTCGGCCGCTGCGTCCAGGTGCTGCTGCAGGAGCTTGCGCGACGGGATGCGGATGCGGTTGTTGGTGGTGGCGACGTTGACGATGTAGGGGGCGTGGACGTAGAGCCCGACGCCGGCCGCCTCGGCGTCGGCGCGCAGCCCCGCGGCACCGCCCGCGGCACCGCCCGCGTAGCGGATCTCGGGGCCCTTGTAGCCCTGCGGGTCACCGAGGAAGAACTGCACGTGCGGCGCCTGCCGCGCCTGCGCCTCGGCGATCGGGTCGGTCTGCTCGACGTGGGCGCCGAGGGCGGGTGCGGCTGCTGCGCTCATGCCGCCATCGTAGGAACCGGTACCGACAACGCGCACGCGCCCCGCAGGTGGCAGGCTGCGCCCATGAGCATCGTCGTCCTGGTCGCCCTGATCCTCGTCCTCGCCGGCATCGTCGCCGCCGCGGGGCTCGTGATCCTGGTGGTCGCCAACAACCGCACCCGCAACTGAGCGTCGTACACCCGGGTCCCGAGTAACCGACCCTTTGCGGCACTGGACACCCTGTTCGAACGGGTGGGTAGTCACCACAACCGTCGGTTACTGAGGGCAGAGGCGCGAGTACGACGGTCAGTGGGCCCAGCGGGTGGCGGCGGCGACGGCTTCGGGTGACGCGCCGTCGAAGAGCTCCAGCTCGGACTCCCGCACGGCGCTGATCGCGTCGACGAGCGGCCGGCCGAACGCCGTACCCAGCGCGTGGTCGGCGACGAACGCGTCCAGCGACTCGCGCAGCGTGGTCGGCAGCCGCGCGATGCCGCGGGCCGCGAGCTCGTCGTCGCCGAGCGCGGCGGGATCGACGTCGACCGGCTCGGGCAGGGCGGCATCGGCGGCCATCCCGGCGCTCCCCGCCGCGAGCAGCCCGGCCAGCAGCAGGTAGGGGTTGGCGGTCAGGTCGACGCACTTGACCTCGAGGTTGGCGGCCGCGCCCTCCTGGCCGGCCGACCCGGTGACCATGCGGAGCGCAGCCTCGCGGTTCTCCAGGCCCCAGCAGGCGTAGGCGCCGGCCCAGTGCTGCGGCACCAGCCGGAGGTACGACGCCACCGACGGCGCCCCGACCGCGAGCAGCGCCGGCAGCCGCTCGAGGATCCCGCCGGCGAAGGCCGCGGCCTCGTCGGTCAGTCCGTAGCGGCCGGTGCCACCCGCCATCAGGTTGCGCCCGTCGCGCCACAGGCTCAGGTGCACGTGCCCGCCGTTGCCCACGCCGGCGGCGTCCACCTTGGGGGAGTACGACGTGCGCAGGCCGTGCCGGGCACCGACGGCCCGGATGGTGCTGCGCACCAGCACCGAGGTGTCCGCGGCCCCGACCGGTGACTCCGGCGCCACCGACAGCTCGAGCTGCCCCGCCGCGTACTCCGGGTGGTACTGCTCGACGACCACGCCCTGCGCGGCCAGGGCGGTGAGCACGTCGCGGCTGTAGTCGGACGCGTCGGACAGCCGCGCGAGGCCGTAGGCCGGCCCGGAGATGCCCGGCACGAAGTCGTCGGAGTCGCCTCGCGAGACGACCCATTCCAGCTCGATCCCTGCCTGCGCCGTCAGTCCCCGGTCGGCCAGCCCCTCGACCAGCCGGCCCAGCAGGAGCCGGGAGTCCTGGTCGTGCGACTCCCCGGTCTGGGCGAAGCGGTCGCCGGGCGCCCAGGCCCAGCCCGGCTGCGCGGACAGCACGACCAGCCGGTCGAGATCCGGGTGGATCCGCTGGTCGCCGACCGGTGCCGCGCCTCCCGGCGGTGCGGCCACCCAGTCGTCGAAGCGGAAGTAGTCGAACGCCGTCGAGAACCCGACGCCCCAGGCGGCCAGCGCCGGCAGCCGGTCCAGCGGCACGGACTTGACCCGGGAGATCCCGGAGTTGTCCACGAAGCTCGTGGCCACGGCCACGACCCCCCGGTCGGAGAGGCGCGGCAGCAGCGCCTCCGCGGCGCTCCGGCGGCGTTCGCGTTCGGCGAGATCCACGATGCTTCCTTCCCCGGCGATCTGGACACGGTCGGCACTCGCGACCAGACTCGCGAATGTCGCCCACACGCTGCAAGGGGGTCGTCGATGACCGCACCCGTCCGCGAGTCCACGTCACTGCGCCGGAGCCTGTCCGTCTGGCAGGCCGTCGGCATCTCGGTGGCCCTGATGGCGCCGAGCATGGCCGCCAACATCAACCCCCAGGGCACGGCCGGGCTGGTCGGCCGGGCCACACCGCTGGCGTTCTTCCTGGCCGCGATCGCGGTGCTGCTGATCGCCTACGTCTTCGTCCGGCTCTGCCAGTACTACCGCCATGCGGGCTCGGTCTATGTCTTCGCGGGCGCGACCCTGGGTGCCCGGGCCGGCGCGGTCGCCGGGCTGGGCCTGATGGGCACCTACGTCTTCTACGCCCTGGTCACCTCCTCGGCCGCGGGCATCTTCGGCTCGTCGTTCCTCGACACGATCGGGGTCTGGAACAACCAGCCCGACTGGGCGGGCTTCCTGGTGGGTGCGGTGGCGCTCGCGCTGGCGCTGTTCTTCGCGGTGGTGCCGGCCCGGCGCGCGGCGACGGTGCTGCTCAGCGCCGAAGGCATCACGGTGACCCTGATCCTGCTGATCGCGGCGGTGGTGCTGGTCCGGATGCTCGCGGGCAGCGCGCCCGACGACGCGACGTTCACGATGAAGGTCTTCACCGTGCCCTCGGGCACCGACTCCTCGACCCTCTTCCTCGGCATCATCTTCGGTCTGCTCTCCTTCGCCGGCTTCGAGGCGGCGTCGACCCTCGGCGAGGAGGCCCACCACCCGCAGCGCGACATCCCGCGGGCGATCCTGGGCACGGCGATCTTCGGCGGCATCTACTTCACCGTGGTCACCGCGATCGAGATGATGGCGTTCAGGCCCGACGCCGCGGGCGTCGACCGGTTCACGAAGTCCTCCGCGCTGATGGGCGACCTCGGTACGTCGTACATCGCCTCCTGGGTGGGCGACCTGGTCACCCTGGGGGCAGCCGTCAGCGCCTTCGCCTGCTGCCTGGCCTGTGTGGTCGGCGCCTCGCGCCTGCTGTTCGCCATCGTCCGGGACCTCTCACCGGGCCACTCCCTGGGCCGGACCGGTGCCAGCGCCACCCCGGCGGCCGCCGCGGTCGCGGTCGTGGCCCTGGTCGCGGCGATCGCCCTGGTCTGCGCCGTGGTGTTCGGGGCGAAGCCCTTCGACACGTTCCTGTGGAGCGGCACCATCGGCACCCTGATCCTGCTGGTGGCCTACGTGCTCGCCACGGTCGGCTGCATCAAGCTGATCTGGATCGACCACAAGATGGTGGTGCCGACCTGGGAGATCGCGATCCCGATCGCGGCGCTGCTGATGCTCGCCTACACGATCTACCGCAACGTGATCCCCTACCCGACCGACGGCCCGGCGCAGTGGTTCCCGGTGGTGGCGTTCGGCTGGCTGCTGCTCGTGACCGCCGCGATGGTCGCCGTACCCGGGCTGGCCCAACGCCTGTCGGTCCCGCTGACCGAGGTGGACCACACCCACGCCGAGGAGCCGTATGGCTGAGGGCCTGCACCTGCCCGGCCTCGTCGACCACCACTGCCACGGCATCCTCACCGGAGACCTCGACCGCCGGCTCTTCGAAGGGCTGATGAACGAGGCCCCGGGGCCGTCCCTCCTCGGCACCACGGTGTTCGACTCCATGCTCGGGCTCGCCGTACGCCGGCACTGCGCACCGCTGCTCGACCTCGAGCCACTGGTCCCCGCGGAGGCCTACCTGGCTCGTCGCGCCGAGCTCGGGGGAGCCGAGGTGAGCGCCCGGCTGATGGCGGCGACCGGCATCGAGGTGCTGCTGGTCGACACGGGCATCGGTCCGGCCGAGCTCACCGCGCCCGATGCTCTCGCCGCACTGTGCGGCGGCACGGCGCACGAGATCGTGCGACTGGAACGGGTCGCCGAGGAGGTGCTCGCGACGGGCACCGACGACGTCGCTGGGGCCGTCGTCGAGCGGCTTGAGACGGCGTGTGCCGCGG
>JAWWPM010000262.1:0-4685 GCA_033854915.1 Nocardioidaceae bacterium | reverse complement strand
AGGCCTGGGCGCCGAGGACCCGCCACACGATCGGCACGCGGAGATACAGCTTGACCAGCTTGGGTCCGCTCGGTAGCCGGCTCTTGGTCGTGTAGGGCAGGAACCGCGGGTAGCACGTCTCCACGTCGAAGCCCGTGGCCGCGAACGCCTCGGCGAGGGCGCGGTCGTCGACCGGGGTGATGTGGTCGAGGAACATCCAGTAGTCCTTGCCGCAGTAGCGGACGTTGGGCTGCAGCACCAGCAGCCGCCCGTCGGCCGCGAGCACACGACGTACCTCCCGGAGCGTGGAGACGATCGTCTCGCGGGGCACGTGCTCGAAGAAGTTGCTGATGAACACTCGATCGACCGAGCCGTCGGCGATGGGGCTCATCTGGTCGGAGCGGCACTGGTGCGCCTCCACTCCCGCAGCCGCCCGGGTCACGACGTCCGGGTTGAGGTCGACCGCGATCCGGCGGCGAGCCCGGATGTTGTTGATGAACTCGCAGTGGCCGGCGGCGACGTCGAGGACGGTCGCGGACTCGGGGACCCAGCGCTGGAAGAAGTCGGAGCAGAGCACCTCCCAGAGGGAGTCGCGGGCGGCGTGCTCGTCGCCGAATCGCCCGGCGTAGAGGGCCCGGAGCTCCTCTGACTCGGCGCTCATCACACTCTCCTCCGCCTCGATGCCCGACTTCGCCCGGCCTTTCCCGGAGCGGCCGGCTGTTACCCTACCGTCGCCCACAGACCGGCGGATGCATGAGGGGATAGTCAAGCTGTGCAGGATTCTTGGGACTTCGACGCCGTGGTGGTGGGGGGATGTGGCCACGTCGGCCTCCCCCTCGCGATCGCCTTCGCCTCACGCGGCCTCAACGTGGCGGTCCTCGACGTCGACGCCGCTGCTGTCGAGCTCGTGCGGTCCGGCGAGCTGCCGTTCCGTGAGGACGGCGCCCGCGAGCCGCTGCGACAGGCCCTGGCGGACGGCGGCCTCCACGTCACCATGGACGTCGAGGTCATCGGTCGCTCCGAGGCCGTCGTGGTCGTCATCGGTACGCCGGTCGACGAGCACCTCAACCCCGACCCCCGTGCGGTGACCCGGGCCCTGGACCCCAACCTGCACCTGTACCGCGACGGCCAGCTGATCGTCCTGCGCAGCACGGTGTACCCGGGCGTCACCGACGGCGTCGACCGGATGTTCGCCGAGGCGGGCCTCAACGTCGACGTGACCTTCTGCCCGGAACGCATCGCCGAGGGCCGGGCGATGGAGGAGCTCTTCACGCTCCCCCAGATCGTCTCGGGCCGCACCCAGCGGGCCAAGGACCGCGCCACGCTGCTGTTCAAGAACCTGACGGACTCGGTGGTCGAGCTCGAGCCGGCCGAGGCGGAGCTGGCCAAGCTGTTCACCAACAGCTGGCGCTACATCAAGTTCGCCGCGGCCAACCAGTTCTACATCATGGCCAACGACCACGGCCTCGACTTCGACAAGATCCGCACGGCGCTCTCCCACGACTACCCGCGCGCCGCGGACCTCCCCGGAGCCGGCCTGGCGGCAGGCCCGTGCCTGTTCAAGGACACCATGCAGCTGGCGGCCTTCACCGACAACTCGTTCCAGCTCGGCCACGCCGCGATGCTGGTCAACGAGGGCCTCCCGCTCTACATCGTGTCCCACCTCGAGCGCAACCACGACCTGGCCTCGATGAAGGTCGGCATCCTCGGCATGGCCTTCAAGGGAGAGAGCGACGACATCCGCTCGAGCCTGTCCTACAAGCTGAAGCGGATCCTGGAGTTCCGCGCCGCCGAGGTGCTGTGCACGGACCCCTACGTGACCGTCGACCCGACGCTGGTGTCCCTGGAGGAGATCCTGGCCACCTGCGACCTCCTCATCGTGGCCGCCCCGCACCGCGTCTACCGCGACCTCGAGACCGACCTGATCGTCGCGGACGTGTGGAACCTCCTGGGCCGGGGCAGCGCGCTGTGAGCATGGCGGTCTCGGTCGTGATCCCGGCCTACGACGAGGGGGACGCGATCGTGCCCGTGCTCGACCGGCTCTTCGCCGGGGTCGAGCTCGAGTGCGAGGTGCTCGTGGTCGTCGACTTCGAAGAGGACACCACGGTCCCGGTGCTCCGTGCCTACGCCGAGCACGAGCCGCGGCTGACCACCTTGATCAGCACCTACGGTCGCGGGCCGGCGCAGGCGATCAGGTTCGGCATCGACCACGCCCGCCACCAGGCCGTCGTCGTCACCATGGCGGACGGCAGCGACGACCCCCGCCAGATCGACGACCTGGCCCGCCTCATCGAGCGTGGGGTGGTCGTCGCCGCCGCGTCGCGCTACTCCCCCGGGGGCCAACAGGTCGGCGGCCCGATGCTCAAGGGCCTCCTCTCGCGGCGGGCCGGCACCAGTCTGGGCCGGCTCGGCCGGGTCGGCACCATGGACGCCACCAACAGCTTCAAGGCCTACTCCACCGACTTCATCCGCGAGGTCGGCATCGACAGCCGCAGCGGGTTCGAGATCGGGCTCGAGCTCACCGCCAAGGCCCGCCGCCTGCGTCGTCCGGTGGCGGAGCTCCCCACGATCTGGCTCGACCGCACGCTCGGCTCGTCGAACTTCGACCTGAAGGCCTGGATCCCCAAGTACCTGCGGTGGTACCGCTTCGCGTTCGGGCCGCAGCTCACCCTGGACGAGCTCCGGCGGCAGAGTGCCCTCATCGCCCAGCGCAACATCGACCCTCCCAAGAACGGATGACTCCTCCTATGGCAACCACGGGCAAGGTCCTGGTCACGGGCTCGGCCGGCTTCATCGGCGGCTACGTCGTCGAGGAGCTGCTGAGTCGCGGCTACCGCGTCGTCGGCGTCGACAACTACTCCAAGTACGGCCCGGTCCGGAAGTCGTACGACGAGCACCCGGACTACGAGTTCCACGAGGCCGACGCCCGCGACGTCGACCTGATGACGAAGCTCCTCCTCGACTGCGACCACCTGATCGCCGGGGCGGCGCTGATCGGCGGCATCTCCTACTTCCACGCCTACGCCTACGACCTGCTCGCCACCAACGAGCGGATCATGGCCTCGCAGTGCGACGCGGCGATCGAGGCCCACCGCAGCGGCGCGTTGCAGAAGGTCACCTATCTCTCGAGCTCGATGGTCTTCGAGTCCACCACCACCTGGCCCTCCAAGGAGGGTGACGAGCGCAAGGTGCCGCCCCCGCTCTCCTCGTACGGCTTCCAGAAGCTGGCGGTCGAGTACTTCGCAAAGGCCGCCTGGGACCAGTACCAGCTGCCGTTCACCGTGGTTCGCCCGTTCAACTGTGTCGGGATCGGCGAGGGCAGGGCGCTCGGAGACGTCGAGATCGACTCGGGCAACGTCAAGCTGGCGATGAGCCACGTCGTACCCGACCTCGTGCAGAAGATCGTCAAGGGTCAGGACCCCCTCCACATCCTCGGCGACGGCAACCAGATCCGGCACTACACCTACGGCGGCGACCTCGCCCGCGGCATCGTCGAGTGCATGGAGCAGGAGAAGGCCCACAACAACGACTTCAACATCTCCACCCCCGAGTCGACGACGGTCACCGAGCTCGCCGAGGTGATCTGGCGCAAGATCAAGGGCCCGGACGAGCCGCTGCGGCTCGTCCACGACCCGGCCTACGAGTACGACGTGCAGAAGCGCGTCCCCGACGTCGCCAAGGCCCGGGAGGTGCTCGGTTTCGAGTGCTCCACGTCGCTCGACGAGATGCTCGACGAGGTGATCCCGTGGGTCACCGAAGCGGTGGCGCTGGGTCGCCTGTGACCGAGGCTCCGGCCGTGCTCCACGAGGCCGGAGGTCACCGCGCCCGGGAAGCTCGCTGATGTCGATGGTGGGCCGCGACAGCGACGACGGCACGGCCGAGGACGAAGCCGCCCCGTCGGATGCGCCCCGCCGAGGACCCGGGACGCTGGTGTCCGTCACGACCGGGCTCGTCGTCACCCTCCTGCTGAGCGCCCCGCCCAAGCCGCAGCCCTTCCACGGCGGTGACCAGAGCTGGATGGTCGGCATCAATGCCGCGCGCTCCTACGGCTTGAAGTTCGGCCCCGACCTCGACTTCACCTACGGCCCGTACGGCTTCCTGGACAACCCGATGCCGATCGATCGGACCCTGTTCATCGTGGCCTTCTGCTTCCAGATCGCCGCCGTGGTGATCTTGTGGCTCGCGATCCATCCGGCCTTGCGCCGCTGGTGGGGTCCGGGTCCTGCCGCGACAGGTGCCAGCGTCGTCACGGTCGCCTGTGCCGCCGCAGCCGCGCCGAGCGTGCTCCTGATCGCGGGCAGCGCCTGCCACGCGATCGCGTGGATCGCCCACCGGGACTCCAGACCGGCCCGGTTGGTCGATCCGGCGCCCCTGGCGGCAGCCGCGCTGGGGGCGCTGCTCGTCCAGATCAAGGTCTCCGACGGCCTCGCCCTGCTCGCGATCGCCCTGATCTGTGCCGGGCTGGTCCCGGGGTGGGGGCGCCGGGCCCGCGACCTGGCCGGCACCGCGGTGGAGTTCTCGCTGAGCTTCCTCCTGCTCTGGGTGGTCGTCGGTCAGACCCCGGCGGACATCCCGGCCTGGCTGCACGGCGTCGCCCAGATCGCCGGCGGCTACCCGGAGGCGATGAACACCGAGGACTCACGGCTCGCGGGGGCCTATCCGGCGGCGGCGTTGGTGGCGGTCACCGCGGTGGTGCTGGTGCTGCG
>JAWWPM010000261.1:0-5510 GCA_033854915.1 Nocardioidaceae bacterium | reverse complement strand
CGAGTTCGCCCAGGCGTAGGCCACGAGGTCGAGAATGCGCGACTCCTGCTGGGCCTCGATCTCGGCACGCGGCGCCGTCTCGATCTCCGGTTCCAGGAACCTGCTGTCGAGTAGCGTCCCCGTCTTGCCTGAGGGTGAGTAGTCGGTCGCGGTCACTCGGTCTCCACCTTTCGGGTCCGTCGACGGCGGGCTCGCTTGCGACGGGTGTGGTGTGATCCAACTTACTTGGTATCGACTGATGATTTCAATCATTAAACTGATGAAGTAGCATGACGGACGTGGCCGAACACTCGCATCGCGTTGCCGAGCAGACATCAGGAGCGGGAACGACCGTGTCCGACATCGGGCCGGTTGCGCTGTGTGGCGCGTGCCGGCGTCTCGGGCACTGCCGCATGGGAGTCGAGTCCGAACAGCTGGACGAAGCCGGAGTCGTCAGCTACTGCCTCCGATGCGGACGCGAGAACGAGGGCGGGCTGAACGTGGCGCACGGGGGCTGGACCGCCGGTGTGCTGGACGAGATCGTCGGCCATGTCGCGATGCTGAACGACCAGCTGGCGGTGACCGGGCAGCTGAACGTCACCTTCGTCAAGCCGGTCCCTGTGGAACAGCAGCTCACGGCGCAGGCGTGGAGGGCGCGCAAGGAGGGGAGCCGCTGGTTCATCACTGCGGTGCTCCGCCTCGAGGCGAGTGGAGCCGAGCTGGCCAGAGCCGAGGCGATCCTCGTCGAGAGGGACCCAGGACACTTCGCGCGACACCAGGAGTGGCTCGAGGGCCAGCTCGGAGAGGCCGGTCATGGCGCTTCGTGACGTGGCCATCGTGGGCGTCCACGCGACGGAGCAGGCTCGCCAGCTACCACACCGGACCTCGCTCGACCTTGCCCAGGAGAGCGTCCTGGGTGCGATCGCCGACGCCGGCCTGGATCCTCGGGACGTGGACGGGGTTGCGGCCGACTGGCCTGGTCCGGGAGGACGTCCCGGTGAGGCCGCGTCGTGGGCCCGCGTTCTGGGCAGGCCGCTGAACTGGGTGAGCGACGGCCTGTTGGACGCCGCCGGTGCGCGCGGCGTGATGAAGGCGGCCGCCGCCATCAGTGCCGGTCTCTGTGACGTGGCGGTGGTCGGGGGTGGCCTGGCCGGGCGGTTCGGTCCAGGCCAGACAGTCAACGGCGCCGAGGACTACATCGAGTTCACCGACGTCTGGGGCGCGTACGTCGTGCCGCTGTTCGCCCTGGTGGCGCAGGGACACATGCATCGCTTCGGCACATCGGCGGAGCAGCTCGCGACCGTTTCGGCAACAATCCGGAACAACGGTTCGAAGAACCCCGAAGCAGTCATGTGCGGGAAGGGTCCCTACACGGTGGACGACGTCCTCGCCTCGCCGATGCTCGCGACCCCCTTCCACCTGCTGGACGTGTGCATCGCGGCAGAGGGCGGCGGCGCGCTGGTGCTCACCACGCTCGATCGTGCGCGCGACCTGCCGCACCCGACGATCGCCGTGTTGGGAGCCGGCATGGAGCTCTCGGGTGCGGCGTACGCGTCCCCCCCGCAGTACAGCAGCGTCGGACGGCTCGGCGTCAGTGCCTCGACCCGTGCTCTCGGGATGGCCGGCCTGACGGCGCAGCAGATCGATGTGCTCAGCCTGTACGACCCGAACTCCTTCGAGATCATCCGGCAGATGGAGGTCCTGGGGCTGTGCGAAGAGGGCGAAGGCGGGCCGTTCGTGGAGGACGGCAACATCGCACTCGACGGCAAGTACCCGACAAACCCCGACGGCGGCTGTCTCGCCTACGCCTGGAACGGGACGCAGCAGATGACCCTCAAGGTCGTCGAAGCCGTGCGCCAGCTCCGCGGTGCGGCGGTCAACCAGGTCCCCGACGCCGAGACGGCCATCGCTGCCAACGCCGGCTCGGCCGCCGGCCACTACGAGCTCGTCGTGCTTGGGAGGGTGTGAGATGAGCCGGCGACTCCCCGTCCCGACGGAGCTGTCCAGCGCTTTCTGGATCTCTGCGGCCGGACACCGCCTTGCCATCCCGTGCTGTGGCAACTGTGGCGAGCACTTCTTCCCACCCGAACGACTCTGCCCGGCCTGCGGCTCGACTTCATGGGGCTACGTGGAAAGCACCGGTTCCGGCACTGTCACCAGCTACACCGTCGTCCATCGAGCGCCGTCGCCGGACTTCGAGGTCCCCTATGTCATCGCCGTCGTCGAGCTGGACGAGGGATGCAGCATGCTCACCAACCTCGTCCATACCGACCCGGAGTCGGTGTCGACAGGAATGTCTGTCGAGCTCACGTTTCTCGACCAACCAGACGGTCGCGCCCTGCCTGTCTTCGCTCCCGATCCTGGTGCACACCCGGATGAACCCGAGAAGGGATAGCCGTGTCCGCAATTACCATGGGTGACATTCCGCGAGAGCACCGCCGCAGCTTCCCCGACCGCCTCGCAGTGATCGACGGCAAGGGGCGACAGACCTGGCCGGAGTTCGACGACCGTACGAACAGGGTCGCCAGCATGCTCACCGACCTGGAGGTCGGTGCGGGCGACAGGGTGTTGTGGCTGGCCCAGTCGTCGGTGTGCTTCCTCGAGCTCCTGATCGGGTGCGCAAAGGTCGGTGCCATGGTCTGCCCGGTCAACTGGCGGCAGTCTGGCGACGAGCTGCGCTTCGTCATCGAGGACTTCGCGCCAAAGGTGATCGTCTGGCAGGAGGAGGAGATCGGGGCCGCGGTGGTCCAGGCGCGCTCCGCCACGCTGCACCGCGCCACCTGGCTCCAGTTCGACGGTGAGGGCGAGGGCAGTTTCGAGCATGCCGTGCTGTCCGCCGACGACTCGGACCTCGAAGTCGGGGTGTCGCCCGACGCGCCGCTCCTCGTGATCTACACGGCCGCGATCATCGATCGACCCAACGGCGCGATGCTGACACACCGCAACCTGCTGTCCATGGGTATGGCGACCGCCAGGGTCACCGAGGCCGACCACACGAGTGTCTTCCTCAACTCAGGCCCGCTGTTCCACGTGGGGAACTTCCAGTTCGAGGCGATCCCGGTCTTCCTGCACGGGGGCACGAACATCTTTCTCCGCCGAGTCGACGCGGCTGAGGTGCTCGACCTCATCGCGGATGAACGGGCAACGTCGGCCTTCCTGATGCCGCCGACGATCATGGAGATCAAGGAGCTCAACAACGAGGCGAAGAGGGATCTCTCGAGCCTGAGGTCAGGCCCCTTCGCTCCCTTCTGGGGTGATGCCCTGCCGCCCGACACGACGTTGTGGGGCACCGAGCCCGGAGGATTCGGCCAGACCGAGGTCTCGGGGCTGGCCGTTCTGAATGCGTACGGCGGCAAGGGGCTCGGCAACTCCGGGCGGCCGTCACCGTTGGTCCAGGTGCGGGTGGTCGACCCCGCCGGGCGTGAGTGCGCGGTCGGGCAGTCCGGCGAGCTCGTCATTCGCGGCGACCTCGTCCACGCGGGCTACTGGAACCGCCCGGAGCTCAACCGCCAGCGGATGCGGAACGGGTGGTGGCACACCACGGACCTCGGGCGGCGCGAGCCCGACGGGACGGTCCACTTCATCGGCACCATGACTCGCATGATCAAGTCGGCGGCAGAGAACATCTACCCGCCTGAGGTGGAGGCGTGCCTCGAGAGCCACCCCGCCGTCAGGGAGGCTGCGCTCATCGGTGTTCCCGACCCGAAGTACCGGCAGTCGGTCAAGGCCGTCGTCGCGCTGGTCGATGGAGCCACGGTCTCGGAGCGAGAGATGATCGAGCACTGCAAGAGCCGCATCGCGTCGTACAAGAAACCGAGGAGCGTCGAGTTCGTCCCGGCCCTCCCGCGCAGGGACGGTGTCAAGGACTACGACGCCCTCGACAGGATGTTCGGCGGCGGCGGGTACCCCGGTGGCGACAATGTCTGACGAGCTGCTCACGGAGCGCCGGGGGCGCACGCTGGTGGTCACCATCAACCGGCCCCTGGTCCGCAACGCGATCAACCGCGCCGTCAGCTTCGGCCTCGCGGGAGCAGTACAGGAGCTGGACGAGGATCCGACGCTGTCGGTGGCTGTCGTCACCGGTTCCGGTGGGAACTTCTGCGCCGGCATGGACCTCAAGGCGTTCGTGGCCGGCGAGCGGCCCTACGTCGGCGACCGCGGCTTCGCCGGGATCACCCGGCGCGCGGCCGACAAGCCGCTGATCGCGGCCGTCGAGGGCTTCGCCGTCGCCGGCGGCCTGGAGATCGTGCTGGCGTGCGACCTGATCGTCGCCGCGCGCGGAGCGAGGCTCGGCATCCCCGAGGTCAGGCGCTCGCTCGTGGCCGCGGGCGGCGCCCTGCTGCGACTGCCGCGGCGGATCCCCTACGGCATCGCGATGGAGCTCGCCCTGACCGGCGAGCCGATCACGGCCGAGCGCGGCCACGAGCTGGGGCTGGTCAACCGCCTGTCCGAGCCGGGCGGCGCCGTCGAGGCCGCCCTCGAGTTGGCCGCGTCGATCGCCCGCAACGCGCCGCTGGCGCTCGTCGCGTCCAAGGCGATCCTCGAGCGCCACCGCGGCTGGGCCGAGGACGAGCTGTGGGAGCGCCAGGAGGAGATCTCCGGGCCGGTGTTCGCCTCCGAGGACGCCCGCGAGGGCGCGGTGGCCTTCAGCGAGAAGCGCGAGCCGGTCTGGCGCGGGCGCTGACCTCTCCGGGCCGCGCGGCCCGTCATCTACCCTTGACCGATGTCCGCGGTCGCCGTCGCTCCGGCCTCCGCGCAGCTCTCGCGGCGCGACCTGCAGACAGTGTTCGCCGCGCTGATGCTCGCGGTCCTGCTCGCCGCGCTGGACTCGACGATCGTCGCCACCGCGCTGCCGACGATCACCTCGGAGCTCGGCGGCCTGAACCAGCTCTCGTGGGTCGTCACCGGCTACCTGCTCGCCTCGACGATCTCGACCCCGATCTACGGCAAGCTCGGCGACCTCTACGGGCGCAAGCGGGTCTTCCAGACCGCGATCGTCATGTTCCTCGCGGGCTCCGCGCTCTGCGGTCTCAGCCAGAACATGGGCGAGCTGATCGCCTTTCGCACGTTGCAGGGGCTGGGAGGCGGCGGGCTGATCGTCCTCGCCCAGGCGATCATCGGCGACGTCGTCGCGCCGCGCGACCGTGGCCGCTACCAGGGCGTCTTCGGCGCCGTGTTCGGTCTGAGCAGCGTGGCCGGGCCGCTCATCGGCGGGTTCCTGGTCGACCACGCCACGTGGCGCTGGATCTTCTACGTCAACCTCCCGATCGGGGTCGCCGCGCTGGCGGTCGTCGCGGTCGCGCTGCGGCTGCCCCAGCGCCGCCGCGAGGCGCGCATCGACGTGCCGGGGACGATGCTCCTGACGCTCGGCACGGGCTGCCTCGTGCTCGCGACGAGCCTCGGCGGCCAGACCTACGCGTGGGGCTCGTGGCAGTTCGTCGGCCTCGGCGCCGTGAGCGTCGCCGCGCTCGCGGCGTTCGCCGCGGTCGAGCGCCACGTGCCCGAGCCGGTGGTGCCGCTGCATCTGTTCC
>JAWWPM010000260.1:0-4177 GCA_033854915.1 Nocardioidaceae bacterium | reverse complement strand
CTGACCAACGCCCTGCGATGCGTGGACAAGAAGCTCCCCGACGTACGGATCGTGGTGTCCGGCGGCGGTGCCGCGGGTTCGGCGATCGTGACACTGCTCCTGGCCGGCGGCGCCTATGACGTCGTGGTCAACGACCAGCACGGCCTGCTGTGCGCCGGGGACGAGAGCCTCAGCACGGCGCACGCCGAGCTGGCCGCGCGGACCAACCCCCACCACCTGCGCGGCGGGCTGCACGACGGGCTCCGGGGCGCCGACGTGTTCATCGGGGTCAGCGCGCCGGGGATCCTGCCCGCCGAGTGGATCGCGGACATGGCGCCGAAGAGCGTGGTCTTCGCCCTGGCCAACCCCGACCCGGAGGTCGACCCGGCCGACGCGGAGAAGTACGCCGCGGTCGTGGCCAGCGGCCGTTCCGACTTCCCCAACCAGATCAACAACGTGCTCGCGTTCCCCGGAGTCTTCCGCGGGCTGCTCGACGCCCGGGCCACCGAGATCACCACCGAGATGCTGCTCAAGGCCGCCGAGGCGATCGCCCTGGTCGTCAAGGACGACGAGCTCAACCCCAACTTCATCATCCCGAGTGTCTTCAACGCCGACGTCCCCAAGGCCGTCGCCGCCGCCATCAGAGGAGCAGATGCATGACCCATCTCGGTGACTTCCACGCCATCACCATCGACGGTCGGGACCAGGACCTCGGCGACTACGTGGGTGACGTCGTGCTGGTCGTGAACACCGCCAGCAAGTGCGGTCTCACCCCGCAGTACGAGGGCCTGCAGGAGCTGTACGACGAGTACGCCGACCAGGGGCTCACGATCCTGGGCTTCCCCTGCGACCAGTTCGGCAACCAGGAGCCCGGCACCGAGGAGGAGATCGGCGCGTTCTGCACGAAGAACTACGGCGTCTCGTTCCCGATGTTCGCCAAGATCGACGTGAACGGCGACGGCACGCACCCGTTGTACGACTGGCTCAAGCACAAGAGGTCTGGCGCCCTGGGCGCCAACATCAAATGGAACTTCACCAAGTTCCTGATCGGCCGCGACGGCCGGGTGGTCAAGCGCTTCGGCCCGACCAAGGAGCCCGCCAAGCTGCGCCCCCAGATCGAGGCGGCACTGGCCGACGGGCCGGTCGTGGAGGCCGCGGCCGGCTGAGGCCGGTCCGGGTGCCGCGTCAGTCGTTGCTCTCGGTCGCGTAGAGGGCGGCGCCCACGATCCCGGCCGCGTTCAGCAGGGTGGCCGGGATGATCTCGGTGTCGATCTCGATCAACGGCAGGAACTTGTCGGCCTTCTTGCTCACCCCGCCGCCGACCACGAAGAGCTCGGGCGAGAACAGGACCTCCAGCTTGCGGTAGTACGTCGTGAGCCGCTCGGCCCAGTCCTCCCAGGACAGGTCCTCACGCTCCTTGGCCGACGAGGCCGCGCGCTTCTCGGCGTCGTGGCCGTCGATCTCGAGGTGGCCGAGCTCGGAGTTGGGGACCAGCACGCCGTCGTAGACCAGCGCGGAGCCGATGCCGGTGCCGAGCGTGGTGACGATGACCAGGCCCTGCCGGCCCTTCGCCGCGCCGTACCGCACCTCGGCCAGGCCGGCCGCGTCGGCGTCGTTGACGACGTGCACGTCACGGCCGGTGGCATCGGTGAAGAGCTTGTCGGCGTCCTCGCCGATCCAGTGCTTGTCGATGTTGGCGGCCGAGTGCACCACACCGCGCTTGACCACACCCGGGACGGTGACGCCGACCGGTCCGTCGGAGTCGTCGAAGCGGCCGAGGAGGTCGACGAAGACCTTGGCCACCGCGTCGGGCGTTGCCGGCTGGGGCGTGTCGATCCGCACCCGGTCGTGAGCGAAGTCGCCCCGGTCCAGGTCCACCGGGGCACCCTTGATGCCGCTGCCGCCGAAGTCGATGCCGAAGGGAAGTCCCGATCCACTCATGGCCCCAATCTCGCCCCCTGCGACGGCGTGAGCAACTCCGGGTTCGCCCGGACCCTTGACATACGACTTTACAAAATGCATGGTGTTGTAAACCACGGTCCCGATGCGCTGTCCGGACGGGGCGTGGCAGACCAGGAGGCAGCCGTGCCCGAGACCATCGCACGCAGCACCGTTCCCGAGGGCTCGACCGAGGGCTGGCGTGACCGCAAGCGCTACCTCTGGCTGATCGGTCTGGTCGTCCCGTCGCTGGCGTTCATCGCGATCGGGATGTGGCGGCTGACCGGCTGGGGCGTGTGGTTCTGGATCGGCCCGGTCGTGATCCTGGGGGTGGTGCCGGCGATCGACCTGGTCGCCGGACTCGACCGCGCCAACCCGCCGGACGACGTGATCGAGGCGCTGGAGAAGGACCGCTACTACCGCTGGATCACCTATCTCTTCCTGCCCATCCAGTACGCCGGCTTCGTCGGCGCGTTCTGGGTGATGACCCACTACGAACTGTCGGTGGTCGACCGCATCGGCATCGCGATCTCGATCGGCTGCATCGGCGGCATCGGCATCAACACCGCCCACGAGCTCGGCCACAAGCGCGAGGCCAACGAGCGCTGGCTCTCCAAGATCGCCTTGGCCCAGAGCTTCTACGGACACTTCTACATCGAGCACAACCGCGGCCACCACGTGCGTGTCGCGACCCCCGAGGACCCCGCGTCGGCCCGGATGGGCGAGAACTTCTACCAGTTCTGGCCGCGCACCGTCGGCGGCTCGCTGCGCTCGGCGTGGCACCTCGAGAAGTCGCGGATCGCCCGCCGCAAGCAGCACCCCTGGCGGCTCTCGAACGACGTGCTCAACGCCTGGCTGATGTCGGCGGTGCTGTGGGGCGCGATGGTCGCGCTCTTCGGCGTCGGCATCACGCCGTACCTCGTGATCCAGGCGGTCGTCGGCTTCTCGCTGCTCGAGGTCGTCAACTTCATGGAGCACTACGGCATGCTCCGGGCCAGGGTCGGCGTCGGCGAGCGGGAGCGCTACGAGCGGGTCGACCCGTCGCACTCGTGGAACTCCAACAACATCGCCACCAACGTCCTGCTCTACCACCTGCAGCGCCACAGCGACCACCACGCCAACCCCACCCGGCGCTACCAGTCGCTGCGCGACTACCAGGAGAGCCCGGTGCTGCCGACCGGCTACGCCGGGATGATCGTGCTCGCGATCGTGCCCGCCGTGTGGCGCCGGGTCATGGACCCCCGGGTGCTCCGCCACTTCGACGGCGACCTCACCCGCGCCAACCTGAGCCCGCGCAAGCGGGACAAGATCCTGGCGCGGTACGGCGTGGCGCAGTCGGCGGTCTGCGAAGACGGCGCTGCCCGGCCGACGCGCCGCCCCAGTCCCGAAGGCTTTCCCGCCACGCCGACCGACTCGTCGGCGGACGAGTCACTCACGTGGCGGTGCCCCGGCTGCGGGTACACCTACGACGTGGTGGCCGGGGAGGAGCGGGAGGGGTTCGCGGCCGGGACAGCCTGGTCGGAGATCCCGGACTCCTGGTGCTGCCCCGACTGCGGGGTGCGCGACAAGGTGGACTTCGTGGCGGTCGCGGTCGAGCCCGCTGCGACGTCCTGAGCCGGTGTGGCGGGAAAACGCGGAACAACAAGCGCCTGTCGCCGGGCGCGGCGCCGAATTGTTCCGCGTTCTCCGACCCGCAGGGCGACCGCGAGCCGGCTTCCTAGACTGCGGGGGTGACCTCCGCCCCGACCGCGCGCGACGACGTACCGACGTCGATGCACCAGCGGGTCGTCGCCGCGGCCGCGGAGCTGACCCTCGAGCTGGGCTGGGCCGGTGTCACCATGGGCAAGCTGGCCGACCGGGTCGGCGTCTCCCGGCAGACCGTCTACAACGAGGTCGGCTCGAAGTCGCTGCTCGCGGAGGAGATGGTGCTCGCCGAGCTGTTCAAGTTCCTGGCCGTCGTCGACGCGGCGTTCGACCGGCAGCCCACGGACCTGGTCGCCGCGATCCGCGAGGCGGCCCGCGGCGTGCTCGAGCTGGCCGGGACGAACGCCCTGCTCCAGGCCGTGGTCTCGCGTTCGTACGGCGCCGCAACCGAGCTCCTGCCCCTGCAGACGACGCGCAACGACGCGCTGGTGCTGGCCGCGACCCAGGCCGTCCAGGCCCGGATCGGTGCCTATCCGATCGAGCTCGACGATCGGCATCTCGACGCGGCCGTGGACATGGTGGTCCGGCTGGTGCTCTCGCACGTGATCCACCCGAT
>JAWWPM010000259.1:0-3541 GCA_033854915.1 Nocardioidaceae bacterium | reverse complement strand
CGACGTGGTCGCGCCCAACGCGGCGCCCACGTTCGTGCTCCCCCCCGGTGGTTGAGGAGCGAGCGCCAGCGAGCGTCTCGAAACCTCCGGCCCGGTAAACCCATGGCCGCCGGTCGATATCCTCGGCACGTGATCGACCCACGAGTGCTCCGCGACGACCCTGACCGCGTCCGTGCCGCCCAGGCGAAGCGGGGGCTGTCCGGTGACGTCGTCGACGTGGCGCTCGCCGCCGACGAGGAGCGCCGCGCGTCGATCGCCGACTTCGAGCGGCTGCGCGGGGAGCAGAAGACCCTCGGCAAGCTGATCCCGCGCGCGACTGGCGACGAGAAGGCCGACCTGCTCGCGCGCACCCGGGTCCTCGCCGCCGACGTGAAGACGGCCGAGGCCGCCCAGACCGCCGCCGACGACGACTGGCGGTCGGCGATCATGTCGATCCCCAACCTGGCCAGCGACGACGCGCCGGCCGGTGGGGAGGACGACTACGTGGTGCTGGAGACCATCGGCACCCCCCGCGACTTCGCCGCGGAGGGCTTCGAGCCGCGCGACCACATCGAGCTCGGCCGGATCCTGGGCGCGATCGACATCGAGCGTGGCGCCAAGGTGTCCGGCTCGCGCTTCTACTACCTGACCGGCCCCGGCGCCGACCTGGAGATGGCGCTCACCGCGATGGCCATGGACCTGGCCCGGAGCAACGGCTTCACCACCGTGATCCCGCCGGCGCTGGTGAAGCCGCGGGCGATGGAGGGCACCGGCTTCCTCGGCCAGGCGGCCGACGACGTCTACCGGATCGAGGGGCAGGACATGTACCTCGTCGGCACCTCGGAGGTGCCGATGGCGGCCTACCACTCCGACGAGATCCTCGAGCACGGCGAGCTGCCGCTGCGGTACGCCGCGTTCAGCCCCTGCTTCCGCAAGGAGGCCGGTTCGCACGGCAAGGACACCAGGGGCATCATCCGGGTGCACTGGTTCGACAAGGTCGAGATGTTCGTCTTCACCACGCTCGAGGAGTCCTACGCCGAGCACCAGCGGCTGCTGGGCTGGGAGAAGGAGTTCCTCGACCGGCTCGAGCTCGCCTACCGGGTGATCGACACTGCCGCCGGCGACCTGGGCCTCTCCGCCGAGCGCAAGTTCGACTGCGAGGCGTGGATCCCGACCCAGGGCCGCTACCGCGAGCTCACCTCGACCTCCAACTGCACCGACTTCCAGGCCCGCCGGCTCGACATCCGCAGCAGGTTCCCCACCGACCAGGGCGGCGGCACGCGGCCGGTCGCGACGCTCAACGGCACCCTGTGCGCGATGCCGCGCACCATCGTGGCGATCCTCGAGACCCACCAGCAGGCCGACGGCTCGGTGCGGGTACCCGAGGCGCTCCGGCCCTACCTGCAGGGGCGTGAGGTCCTGAAGCCGGTTGTCGGTGGGTGACGAGCGAGCGCCGGGGAGCGTCTCGAAACTGCCTGACCCCTGGCGTCCCGCGCTGGTGGCGCTCGACATCGACGGCACCCTGCTGATCCCGGACTTCGAGGCCGGCCACAGTGCCGAGCAGACCACACGGCGGGTGGCCGACGCGGTGCTCGACGTCGCCCGCTCCGGCACCCACGTGGTGCTGGCCAGCGGCCGCGCGCCGCTGAGCATGGCTGGGGTCGCCGACCGGCTCGACCTGACCCGCGTCGTGGAGGAGGTCACCGGCGAGCGCCTGCACGTCGTGGCGTCCAACGGCTCGGTGGTGTTCCGGCACGCGCCGATCGAGGTCGTGCACGAGGTCACCTTCGACGCCAGCGACGCCGTCCGGATCGTCCTCGAGCACGTGCCGGGCGCCGCGGTCGCGGTCGAGGAGCACGGCGTCGGCTACCGGGTGAACCGGCTGTTCCCCGACGGCGAGCTGGACGGCGAGATGATCGTGACCGACCTCGCCGGCCTCCAGCTCGACACGGTCAGCCGGGTGATCATCCGGGACCCCGAGTCGACGTCGGAGGACTTCGTGCACCTGGCCAAGCAGCTGGGCCTCCAGGGCACCAACTACTTCATCGGCTGGACCGCGTGGCTCGACCTGGCACCCGAGGGGGTCAGCAAGGCCAGCGGCCTGGACTGGGTGTGCCGCGACCTCGGCGTCGCCCGGGCCGACGTGCTCGCGATCGGGGACGGCCGCAACGACAGCGAGATGCTGGCCTGGGCCGGCCGCGGGGTGGCGATGGGCCAGGCGCCGGCCGAGGTCCAGGAGGCCGCCGACCACGTGACCGGACGGGTCGAGGACGACGGCGCCGCCGAGGAGCTCCGGCGCTGGTTCCCGTGACCGACCTGCCGCTCGACCCGCTGCCGACGCCGTCCGCCGTGCTCGAGCTGATCGACCTCGACGAGATCGCGGACATGCGCGCCGAGCCGCCCCGCCGACGGCCTGAGTGGCACCCGCAGTACCCCCGCGAGGACGACTGCGACGGCGTCGGCATGACCCGCGAGGTGACGCCGTGGGGCTCGCGCCGGATCGTACGGCGGGCCGACGGCCTGGTCGTGGGCAGCGTCGGGTTCTTCGGACCGCCGGAGCCGGCCGACGACGGGGTGCCCGAGGTCGAGGTCGGCTACGGGCTGGTCGAGGCCGCCCGGCGCCAGGGCCTGATGCGCGACGTGCTCGCCGCGCTGCTCGCCGCGACCGACGCCGCCGGGGTGCGGGTCCGGGCGGCGACCACCCGTGACAACGCCGCCAGCCTGGCCTCGCTGCGCGGCGCGGGGTTCGGCGTCGTCGGCAGCGACCCGGACGACCCCGAGCGTCAGGTGCTGCTCCGTCGAGACCTGTCGTGATCCGGCTGGTCGCCAGCGACCTCGACGGCACCCTCGTGCACTCCGACGGGTCGATCACGCAGCGCAGTCGGGACGCCCTGCTCGCCGCGGAACGGGCGGGGGTCGCGGTGGTGTTCGTGACCGGCCGCCCGCTGCGCTGGGCCACCGAGGTGTTCGAGCACGTCGGCGGGCACGGCCTCGCGATCGTGTCCAACGGGGCGCTCGTCTGGGACGTCGCCGCCGACGGTGTCCGGCTGACCCGGCCGATCGAGCCGGCCGTCGGGCGTGAGGTCTGCCGGCTGCTCCGCGACGCCGTGCCCGGCACGCACTTCGCGGTGGAGAAGCTGGGCGGGATCTCCCTGGAGGAGGGGTTCCTGGAGCGGCACCCGGTGCCCGAGGGGGCGGTCCGCGGCCCGCTCGAGGAGATCTTCGACGCCCCGGCGCTCAAGCTGCTGGCGCGGCACGAGGAGCTCGACGCCCAGGAGTTCTGGGACCACGCCCGCGCCGCGGCCGGGACGGACCTGGTCGAGATCACGTGGTCGTCCGGGTCCTCGCTGCTGGAGATGAGCGCCGCCGGTGTGACCAAGGCGTCGACACTCGCGCTGCTGTGCGCCGAGCGCGGGATCACCGCCGACCAGGTGCTTGCCCTCGGTGACATGCCCAACGACATCCCGCTGCTGGAGTGGGCGGGCACGTCCTGGGCGATGGCCAACGCGCACCCCACGGTCCGGGCGGTCGCCGACCACGTCGCGGCGTCCAACGACGACGA
>JAWWPM010000258.1:0-6701 GCA_033854915.1 Nocardioidaceae bacterium | reverse complement strand
CCAGGGAGGAGTCCGAGCTGCGTGGCCTGGTCTACTCCCTGACGCCCAAGGAGGACCTGCACGACGAGCACGCCGACCACTGGTGGCTCGCCCCCACCAAGCTCGCCGGGGTCTCGCTGGTCCTGGTCATCATCCTCAACATCGCCTTCCACTAGGAGCTGGGTCGCATGAGTCACGACAACGCGCAGTCGGAGCCGACCCGGTCGAAGGCCGGGCTGTTCGACGTCCGCAACATCGTCGGTGCGCTGCTGTTCCTGTACGGCGTGATCCTGCTCGTTGCCTCGTTCGGGACCTCCGATGTGCAGAAGGCCAAGGCGAACGGCATCAACGCCAACCTCTGGGTCGGCCTGGTGCTCGCCGTGGTGGGAGCCCTCTTCGTGGTCTGGGCGGTGACCCGCCCGATCGTGGTCGATGAGGAGCAGCTCGAGCGCGACAAGCGCGAGGTCGACGAGGCCGCCGGCCGGTCTCACGACGACAAGGGCGGAGCGGGCGGGGTGGGCTGACCCGGCTCAGCCGCCGGTGAGACCTGTCAGCAGCTCGTCCTGCCAGGCGAACGCCGCGTCGGCGCGGTCCTGCAGGTCGGGTCCGGGCAGCAGGGCCTCGACCCGCTCCGCGTAGCCGGCCGGCAGGTCGGTGTCGAGGTAGCGCAGGCCGAAGTCGTGGCGGGCCGGGCTGTGCACGATCCGGAGCAGCCGGACCAGCGGGTTCACCGCGAACTGCAGGTGGAAGGCCACCGCCTCGGCGACCTGGCCGCGCGCGACGGCGCGGTTGACCAGCCAGGCAGCGGTGGGCCGCCGGGCCGCGATCTGGGCGAGTGCGTCGCGGCGCTCGCGCTCCATCGCCTCCTCGTCGTCGGGCCCCAGCTCGACCAGGCCGTCGGGGTCGTGCACCACCAGCGGCTCCCCGTGACGGCGCGGGTCGACGATGCGGTGGTGGTCGGCCAGGTCGGACACGTGCAGGTCGACGATCCGCGTCGGCACGCTCACGTCGCCGGCATCGGGGGTGAGGTTGAGGAACGCCTGCCGGCCGTCCGGCCAGGTGGCCTCCGGCAGCTCCCACACGGCGTACACCTCGAAGTCGCGGCGGGCGGCGTCGAGCAGCCGCCGGTACGCCGCCACGGCCGCGCCTGGGGTCGCCAGCACCTCGACGTCGATGTCGGAGTGCTCGTCGAAGCCACCGGTGACCGCCGAGCCGCCGAGGAACACGACCCGGACGTCGGGGTCGGTCTCTCCCTGCTGACGCAGCCAGGCCAGCCAGTCGTCATACCTGCTCAGATCGGTCACGCCGCCGAACCTAGGGTCAATCCGGGAGCGCGAGCCAGCACGTTTCGGTTACGATGGGACCATGCAGAGCACCCTGCTTCTTCGACAGCCGCGCTGACGTCTCACCACGTCGCGCGGCCACCCCTCCCTGCGAGGGGTTTTTTCATGCCCGGAAGCAGATGAGAGAAGAGAGCCCAAGCCATGAGTGAGGACCAGGCCACAGAAGCGGCGACGTACGACGCCGCGGCGGTGCAGGCGAAGTGGCAGCCCGTGTGGGAGACCCTGCAGCCGTTCCGCGCGAGTGACGACGTGGTGCGCGACGGCGAGCGCGAGAAGCGTTACGCACTGACGATGTTCCCCTACCCGTCGGGTGACCTGCACATGGGCCATGCCGAGGTCTTCGCGCTGCACGACGTGATCGCGCGTTACTGGTGGCAGCGTGGCTACGAGGTGCTGAACCCGATGGGCTTCGACTCGTTCGGGCTGAACGCCGAGAACGCCGCGATCCGCGACAACGCGCACCCCGCGACGTTCACCTACGCCAACATCGCCACGTCGATCGAGTCGTGCAAGAAGTTCGGGGTCAGCTTCGACTGGTCGCGGACGTTCAACACTTCCGACCCGGAGTACTACCGCTGGACCCAGTGGCTGTTCCTGAAGTTCCGCGAGCGCGGGCTGGCCTACCGCAAGAACAGCCCGGTCAACTGGTGCCCGTTCGACCAGACGGTGCTGGCCAACGAACAGGTCATCGACGGCCGCTGCGAGCGCTGTGGCAACGAGGTCACCAAGCGCGAGCTGACCCAGTGGTACTTCAAGATCACCGACTACGCCCAGGAGCTGCTGGACTGCCTGGACGACCTGTCCGCCACCTGGCCGGACCGTGTCGTGAACGCGCAGCGCCAGTGGATCGGCCGGTCCGAGGGCGCCCACGTGACCTTCCCGGTCGAGGGTCACGAGCCGATCTCGGTCTACACCACGCGTCCCGACACCCTGTTCGGGGCGACGTTCATGGTGGTCGCTGCCGACGCCGCGCTGGCCGGAGACCTGGTCACGGACGAGCAGCGTCCGGCGTACGACGCCTACCTGGAGGAGGTACGCAAGGCCAGCGACATCGAGCGCCTGTCAACGGACCGTCCGAAGACCGGTGTCTTCCTGGGGGTCCACGCGACCAACCCCGTGACCGGTACGACGATCCCGGTGTACGCCGCGGACTACGTGCTGGCCGACTACGGCACCGGCGCGATCATGGCCGTGCCCGGCCAGGACCAGCGCGACTGGGACTTCGCCAAGGTCTTCGACCTGCCGGTGATCCGGACGGTGCAGCCTGCTGAGGGCTTCGACGGCGAGGCCTTCACCGGAGATGGACCGGCCGTGAACTCGACCAACGAGTCGCTGTCGCTGGACGGCATGGGTGTCGCCGAGGCCAAGCGGGCGATGATCGACTGGCTGGAGGCGCAGGGCGTCGGCACTGGTGCGGTCAACTTCCGGCTGCGCGACTGGCTGCTGTCTCGCCAACGCTACTGGGGTGCTCCGATCCCGATCATCCACTGCCCGACGGACGGCGAAGTGCCGGTGCCCGAGGACCAGCTGCCGGTGGAGCTGCCCCCGCTGCGCGGCGCCGACCTGACTCCCAAGGGGGTCTCGCCGCTGGCCGCGGCCGAGGACTGGGTCAACGTCGAGTGCCCGGTCTGCGGGGGCCCGGCGAAGCGCGACAGCGACACGATGGACACGTTCGTGGACTCGTCGTGGTACTTCCTGCGCTACTGCTCGCCGCACGACGACACCCAGGCGTTCGACCCCGCACTGACCAACCTGTGGGGTCCGTGCGACATCTACATCGGCGGCGTGGAGCACGCCGTGCTGCACCTGCTGTACGCGCGGTTCTTCACCAAGGTGCTGCGCGACATGGGGCTGTTGGAGTTCGGCGAGCCGTTCTCGGCCCAGCTGAACCAGGGAATGGTCATCAACCAGGGCGCCAAGATGTCCAAGTCCAAGGGCAACGGCGTCAGATTGGGGGAGCAACTATCGGCGTACGGCGTGGACGCGGTGCGACTGACCCTGGTCTTCGCGGGACCCCCCGAGGACGACATCGACTGGGCCGACATGTCGCCGTCGGGCTCGGCGCGGTTCCTGCAGCGTGCCTGGCGGCTGAGCGGCGACGTGAGCTCGGCACCCTTGTCGGTGGTCGAGCGGAGCCGAGACCTGGCCGCGGGTGATGTCGCCCTGCGCAAGGTCACGCATCGCACGCTGCACGAGGCGGCGCAGCTGATCGAGGGCCACCGCTTCAACGTGATGGTGGCGCGCACCATGGAGCTGGTCAACGCCACGCGCAAGGCGATCGACTCCGGTTGCGGCCCGGCCGACCCCGCGGTGCGTGAGGCCGCGGAGACGGTGGCGATCCTGCTGTCGCTGGTCGCGCCGTACACCGCAGAGGAGATGTGGGAGCGCCTGGGCCATGAGCCCACGGTCGCCCGCGCCGGCTGGCCGGTCGTGGACGAGGCGCTGCTGGTCGAGGAGACCGTGACCGCGGTGGTCCAGGTACAGGGGAAGGTCCGGGCGCGCCTGGAGGTGCCCCCGACGATCAGCGCCGGTGACCTGGAGGCGACCGCCCTGGCCGACCCGGGCGTCGTCCGCGCGATCGACGGGGGGGCGGTGCGTCGGGTGATCGTGCGCGAGCCCCACCTGGTCAACATCGTCGTCGAAGCGTGAGGTCGCGAGCGCTAGCGAGTGGCCGAGCTGCGAGGCGACGCATGAACGGTGTCGTCGAAGCGTGAGGTCGCGAGCGCCAGCGAGTGGCCGAGCTGCGAGGCGACCCAGGAACGGCGCCGTCGGCTAGCCTTCCGCGCATGGCCGGCCGGACCGTGATCGTCACCGACTCGACGGCGTCCCTTCCTGCGGACGTCGCCGCGGCCCGCGGCATCGTGGTGGTGCCCCTGCAGGTCGTGATCGGCGCCACGGTGTACGACGAAGGCGCGGACGGCGCCACACCGGAGCTGGTCGCAGAGGCGCTCAAGGCGTTCAAGCCCGTGAGCACCTCACGGCCTGCGCCGGCGGCGCTGCTCGAGGTCTACGAGAAGGCGGCCGCCGACGGCGCCGATGCGATCGTCTCCATCCACTTGTCCGGCGAGATGAGCGGGACCTTCGAGTCCGCCCAGCTCGCCGCGCGCGACGCATCGGTCCCGGTCCTGGTCGTGGACTCCCGGCAGGTCGGGGTCGCCACCGGGTACGCCGCGCTGTCGGCCGCCGACGTGCTCGACACGGGCGGATCGCCCGAGGACGCGGCGGCGGCCGCTCGCGAGCGGGCCGCTGCCAGCACCGCGCTGTTCTACGTCGACACGTTGGAGTATCTCCGACGCGGTGGCCGGATCGGAGCCGCGGCCGCCCTGCTGGGCGGGGCACTGGCGGTCAAGCCGCTGCTGACCATCACCGACGGCAAGGTGGCCAACCTCGAGCGGGTGCGCACGTCCGCCCGTGCCCTGAGCCGGCTGGAGGACCTCGCGGCCGAGGCGGCCGGGAGCGATCAGGTCGACCTGTGCGTGGCGCACCTGGCGAGCCCCGACCGCGCCGGTGCGCTGGCGGAGCGGCTGGGGGCGAGACTCGCGGCCAACCTCGGGGGTCGTGCCGTGTGGTGTGGCGAGCTCGGGGCCGTCCTGGGCGCCCACGTGGGCCCGGGCATGGTGGCCGTCTGCGTCGCGCCCCTGCTGGGCGAGGTCGTCGTGCCCGAACCCGCTGACCGTCCACAGGGCCTGCAGCCGGACGACTGATCCACAGGCCCGCTCAGATCGCGGAGGCTCGGTCGGTGCGCGTTCCTAGCGTCGTGGCATGCGCAGCAGAGCCACCGCCTCCGACCATGACGCCGCCGTCGCCCGACGGCTGGAGCTGTTGACCAACGAGCTCGCCACCGTGCGTGGCGATCCGGCCTCGCTGGTCACCCGGCCGCGGCTGGTGCCGGTGCCCGGAGTGACGGACGAGATGGCGGAGGGCACGGCCGAGGACGATTCCTGGGTCCCGCGCGGCTACACCCGCGTCCGCGCGGTCGGTCCGCCCACGCTGCTCGACGACCCGCCCGACGGCGAAGGCGTCCGGCCACAGAGCGTGCTGGCTCCCGGTCGCCACGCCTCTCGCCGGGCCACCGGAGGCGTCGGTGGCTCGCTCGCAGGTGCTCTGCCCGACACCCTGCGCGGCCGGGTGTGGCTCGGCGCGAGCCAGGTCGTCGTGGTTGCGGTGATCGCCGCGGTGGGACTGGCCGTGACTTGCTGGTGGCTGGTGCGGGGCGGGAGCCACGAGGTGCCGGCCCCGGCGTCTGTCACCCGACCGCACAGCGCTCTCGCGACGCCTGCCGGACGAGCAGCCGATCCTGCGGTCGGCGCCGCTAGCACCGGCCCGGCGCCGCAGGCCCGCGTGGTGGTCGACGTGACCGGCAAGGTGCGGCGCCCCGGCATCGCGGTGCTCCGGTCCGGCGCGCGTGTGGTCGACGCGCTGCGGGCAGCCGGGGGCGCCCGCCCGGGGGTCGACCTGAGCGTTCTCAACCTCGCTCGGGTCGTGACCGACGGCGAGCAGATCGTGGTCGGCGGTGGTCCCACCGCGGTTGTCACCAGCGCCCCTTCCGGATCCCCCGTGACCGGGCTGGTCGACATCAACACCGCCGACGAGACCACGCTCGAGACCCTGCCGGAGGTGGGCCCGGTCACCGCCCAGTCGATCATCACGTGGCGCACCCAGAACGGCGGCTTCAGCTCGGTCGACCAGCTCCTCGAGGTCGACGGCATCGGTGACGCGACCCTGGCCAAGCTCACGCCCTACGTCACGATCTGAGCTGACGGTGCGACGCGAGGTGCCCGATCTCCGGATGCCGGCGCTGGCCGTGGCGGCCTGGGTGGGCGCCCTGCTGGTCCGGGCGCCGGGCGAGCCGTGGGTTGCCGGGGGCGTCGCGCTGGCGACCGGTGGGGCGGTGGTCGTGGCCCTGCGTCGACGCGGGGGAGCGGCCGGGCTGACCCTGCTGGCGGCGCTGCTCGTCGGCGGCGCGGCGGCCACGTCCGCCGGGGTCCGGGCCGCCCGCGTGGCGGACAACCCACTGACGGCCCTGGCCCGGTCCGATGCTGCAGTGACGCTGTCCGGCACCGTCGTCGACGACCCGCGCGTGATCCAGGGCCGCTTCGCGCAGGAGGTCATGGTTCGGCTCGAGGTCACCCGGGTGGTAACCGGCGAGTCCGCGCTGGCGCTGCGCGAGCCGGTGCTGGTGTTCGGCAGCAAGGCATGGTCGGGGGCCCCGCTGGGTGCCTCGGTGGAGGTCTCGGGTCGCCTGTCCCGGTCCGACGGGGGTGACGTGGCGGCGATCCTCAGCACCCACGAGGGCCCCGACATCCGGGCCGGACCCGACCCCTGGTGGCGGGCCTCGGGTCGGATGCGCCAGGCCTTGCGAGACTCCGCTGCCCGGCT
>JAWWPM010000257.1:0-4450 GCA_033854915.1 Nocardioidaceae bacterium | reverse complement strand
GCGGCGACCAGTCGGGCGGTGACCTCCAGGACTACGACGTGGAGGTCGAGACCGGCGAGGTGGTGCTCGACGCCATCCACCGCGTGCAGGCGACCCAGGCCGGCGACCTCGCCGTACGGTGGAACTGCAAGGCCGGCAAGTGCGGCTCCTGCAGCGCCGAGATCAACGGCCGCCCGCGGCTGATGTGCATGTCCAGGCTCTCCGACTACGACGAGGCGGAGACCATCACGGTCACTCCGCTGCGCTCCTTCCCGGTGATCCGCGACCTGGTCACCGACGTCTCGTACAACTACGAGAAGGCCAAGGAGCTGCCGTACGCCGAGCTGCCGCCGCGCGATGCCGACGGCAAGCGCCGGATGATGCAGGAGGACGTCGAACGCGGGCAGGAGTTCCGCAAGTGCATCGAGTGCTTCCTGTGCCAGAACACCTGCCATGTCGTGCGTGACCACGAGGACAACAAGAAGAACTTCGCCGGCCCGCGCTTCTTCCTGCGGTACGCCGAGCTCGACATGCACCCGCTCGACACCCTCGATCGTCGTGACGTGACCCGCGAGCAGGCCGGCCTCGGCATGTGCAACATCACCAAGTGCTGCACCGAGGTCTGCCCCGAGGGCATCCACATCACCGACAACGCGATCATCCCGATGAAGGAGCGCGTCGTCGACAAGACCTACGACCCGCTGGTGTGGCTCGGCAACAAGATCGGGATCCGCAACAAGGACCGCGACACCCGCACCGAGGTCTGACCGTCTCGACAGCGGCCGTCGCAGTGTCCGCCCACCTGGCACAGATCAACCTGGGCACGATGGTCGCGCCCGTCGAGGACCCCGAGGTCGCCGAGTTCATGGCGGCCCTCGACGCGGTCAACCTGGTCGCCGACGAGGCGCCGGGTTTCGTGTGGCGTCTCCAGGACGACAACGGGAACGCGACCTCGATCCACCTCTTCGCCGACCCGCTGGCGCTGGTGAACATGAGTGTCTGGGAGTCCGTCGACTCCCTGCGCGACTACGTCTACCGGACCACCCACGTCGAGTACTTCCGGCGCCGGGCCGAGTGGTTCCGGGCCGACGGCAAGCGGGTCGCGCTGTGGTGGGTGCCCGCGGGCACCGTGCCAGACGTGCGTGACGGCGTACGTCGGGTGGAGTTCCTCGAACGACACGGCCCCTCGCCGTACGCCTTCGGCTTCGCGACGGCGACGCCGCCCCTGCTGGTCGAGCAGGTCACCCTCGACGATCCGGGCGTGCTCGACCTGATCGGTCGGCTGAACGCCGAGCTGGGGTCGATGTACGAGCCCGGCCAGAACCACTTCGGCCTCTCACCGGAGTCGGTGACCGGCGGCCGCGGCGCCCTGCTGCGTGCGACGTACGACGGTGAGGCCGTCGCCTGCGGTGCGGTCCGTCGTCTCGACGGCAGCAGGTTCGAGGTGAAGCGGATGTACGTCGCCCCGGCCCGCCGGGGGCTGAAGCTCGGTGCTGCCCTCCTCGACCAGCTCGATTCGCACGCTCGACGACTCGGCGGCCGGGAGCTGGTCCTCGAGACCGGCATCCGGCAGGAATCCGCGCTGGCGCTCTATCGCACCGCGGGGTTCGAGCCGGCGGCGCTCTGGGGGGAGTATCTCGCGTCCCCCGAGACCAGCCGGTGCTTCGCCAAGCCCCTCGGCTGAGTGTGCGTGCTCAGGCGGCTGAGTGCCTGCTCCTGAGACCCTGAGCTCATGACCGACTCAGCCCGCACCCCGTGGCGCCGCATCGTCGTGGCGCTGACCATCGGCTCGTTCTCCGTGGCCGCCCTGATGGGCATCGCCGCCCTCCTCGGCGGTGGCGACTTCGGCACGCCGGAGTGGCGAGTCCTCGGCACCACCGTGCTGATGGGCTGCTCGAGCATGGTGGTGCTGACCTACCTGGCCTCCGTCGGGACGCCGTACGTCGTGTTCGGCGGGCTGGGCGGCGTCGCCGACGCGATCGCCGTGACCACTGCGTTGATCCTGATCTGGGGCGACACGAGCGGGCCTGCGTCCGACTCCCTGCTGAAGGTGTTCGGCGTCGCCACCGTGGTCGCGCTGACGCTGGCGCAGGTGTGCCTCCTGGCTGCCGTGGCGTTTCGGCGCCCGGCCCTCGCCCTGCTGCTCTGGGGCACGATGGCCGTGGCCACGGTGCTGGCCGCGATGGTGATCTCGCTGATCCTCGGCTCCGACATCGGTGACCACGGCGCGAGGTTCTTCGGTGTCGTCGCCATCGTCGACGTGCTCGGCACGATCGTCACCATCGCCCTCGCCGTGTTCGGCGACAGTCCCACCCGCGGTGCGGTCACCGGCCCGCTCGGCGTGGAGCTGCCGGCCGAGCTCGCGGACCGGCTCCGCCGTCGCGCCGCCGACACCGGGCGCCCGGCACCCGCCTTGGTGGCCGAGGCCGTCGAGCAGTGGCTGGGCAGCACGGCCGACCGGCCCAGGTGACGGACCCGCAGGTCAGTCGGTCAGGGTGATCGACGAGCCGGCCTCGGCCGCGCGCTTCTTGTCGGCCAGCGCCGCCAGGTGCGCCTCGGTCGGCTTCCCGTCGGGATGGTGCCTGTGGCACACCATCCAGCTGGTGCCCTCCACCTGCTGCTTGGCGATCCGCCAGCACCGGTGCACGTTGCAGTTGTGCTTGCGGTAGAGCCCGATCGCCGCGCCGAACAGCGCGATCTGGCCGACGTCGGCGCCGATCCCGGACCAGAAGTTGTACCACTCGTTCCCGTCCGCACCGATCAGGTGCCCCAGGCCCATCACCACCACGTCTGCCACACCGGGGATGATCCCACTCCGCGTGCCACGGCACCGGTAAACACGGCGGCTCCGCAAAGGTCCCGACCGGGGAGACAAAGGTCCCATCGGTTGGCTCACCACCTCGCGACACTCCTACCCTTGACCCATGACCGACGTGCAGGGTGGTCTCGACCAGCCAGAAGAGCTCCAACCAGAGGCCGGATCGCTTGCTCTTGCGTCGGCGGCGGACGACTGGTCGCGGGCCGACTGGGAGAAGGCCGCGGCCGTGGCTCTGCGCAAGTCGCGCCGACTGGGCGAGGACGCGCCCGACGACGCGGTCTGGGCGAAGCTGACCCGCACGACGTACGACGGGGTCGAGGTGCTGCCGCTGGGGATGCCGGGAGCCCACGGCGCGGTCCGCCCTCCCCGCCTCGGTGCCTGGGACGTGCGTACCTTCAACCGCGGCGACAACGCCGCCGCCCTCCAGGACCTCGAGCACGGAGCGACCTCGCTCTGGCTCGACACCGACGACATCGCAGCCGCGCTGGCCGGCGTCCGGCTCGACCTGGCCCCGGTCGTGCTGGAGGGCGGTTCACCCGAGCGGGCGGGGGCGCTGCTCGACGTCGCCGGCGAGCACGGCGAACACCTGCACCACGAGACCAACCTCGGTGCGGATCCGATCGGCGCCCGGCTGCGCGGCCGCGACGACGGCCAGGACGACGACACGGCGGTGGAGGTGGCGCGGCTCGCCCTCGAGGTCGGCGTGCGCGCCATCGTCGTCGACGCGACCGCCGTGCACGACCTCGGGGCATCCGAGGCCCAGGAGGTCGGCTACAGCCTGGCGGCCGGCGCGGCGTACCTCCGGCTGCTGACCGAGGCCGGTATCGCCGTCGACAACCCGGCGCGGCTGATGGAGTTCCGCTACGCCGCCACCGACGAGCAGTTCCTCACCATCGCCAAGCTCCGCGCCGCCCGCCGCTGCTGGGACCGGATGCTGGGGCTCAGCGAGGTGGGCCGCCACCGACAGGCGCAGCATGCGGTCACCAGTCGCGCGATGCTGAGCGCCTACGACCCGTGGGTGAACATGCTGCGCGGCACTGTGGCCGCTTTCGCTGCGGGCGTGGGCGGGGCCGAGGCCGTGACCGTCGTCCCGTTCGACAGTCCGCTGGGCGAGCCCGACGAGCTCGGCCGCCGGATCGCGCGCAACGTCTCGTCGCTGCTGATCTCGGAGTCCCACGTCGCGGTGGTCGGCGACCCCGCCGGCGGTGCGTACGCCGTGGAGAAGCTGACCGACGACCTCGCCGCCGCAGCCTGGGTCGAGCTCCAGCGGATCGAGGCGTCCGGCGGGGTGCTCGCCGCGCTCGACGACGGCTCCCTGCTCGCGCGCGTCGCCGAGGTCGCGGCCCGTCGTGACCGCGACGTCGCCACCCGGAAGCGGCCGATCACCGGGCTCAGCGAGTTCCCCAACCCCCAGGAGACCCTGCCCCTGCGCGTCGGCGGCGGCGACGACGTCCGGCGCTATGGCGCGGCGTTCGAGTCGCTCCGAGCCGAGCCACCTGCCCAGCACGTCTTCCTGGCCACGCTGGGCACGGTGGCCGCGCACACGGCCCGGGCCGGCTTCGCCACCAACCTGTTCGCCGCCGGCGGTGTCGCCGTCGACGTCGCCGGACCCACTGCCGGGGTCGACGACCTGGTCGCGGCCTACGCCGGCCA
>JAWWPM010000256.1:0-10120 GCA_033854915.1 Nocardioidaceae bacterium | reverse complement strand
GCGGCGAACATCCGGGAGTACTTCTTCTCGTTGTCGTGCAGCCCGGGCACCACGAACGCCCAGATCTGGTAGAGCCAGTAGGGGCTGGCCGCGATCAGCGCGACGACCCCGCACAGCTTCATCTGGAGAAGCAGGCCGCCGGTGACGTCGCGGACGACGAGGCTGGAGTTCACCGAGCTCTTCAGCTTCAGCTGCGCCTCGGTGTAGGGGTGGCGCACGAGGTCGAGCAGCTGGCTGTAGAAGAAGATCGCGATGAAGCACAGCAGCACCAGCAGCAGGGCGGAGCGGAGCAGCCGGGCGCGCAGCTCACGGAAGTGGTCCGAGAGCGCCATCCGGCCGTCGGGACCCACCGGATGGTGCGGTTTGCCGCGCAGGAGGTCGATGACCCCGCTCATGGATGAAGGGACCGCCGGTCAGGCGGTCGTGTCGTCGCGGTGCTCGACCGGGCGGGTCGTGGCCTCGCGCTCGGACGCCTGGCGAGCCTCGAGCGCCTCGCGCTCGGCGTCCTGACGCGCCTCGAGGTCGCGCTGCTCCGGAGTCTTGGTGTCGTCATCGAGGGAGGAGACCTCGGCCTTGAAGATGCGCAGGGCGCGGCCGCTGCCACGAGCCAGGTCGGGGAGCTTGTTGGCGCCGAACAGCAAGATGACGACGGCGAGGATGAGCAAGAGCTCGGGAGTACCGAGGCCGCCGATCAGCAGGGAGCGCATGGGTCAGTCCTGACGTGAGAAGGAAGAACGTCGTCAGTCTAGCCCGCGGGTGTGGAATACAAGGCCAAAGCGGCGTTGACGGCCTCGGCGGTTCCGTCGGCGTAGTCCGGAGGTGCGACCACCCTGGCGTACGGCGCGAGCCGCAGCAGGAGCCGCTGGAGCCAGCGCTCGTCACCCACCAGCAGATCGACCTCGGAGGTGCCGTCCTTCGCCGGACGCACCGCCTGCACGGCGTAGTACTCCTCGACCCAGCGTGCCTCGCGCTCCAGCGCGAGCGTGACCAGGGTCGCCTCGTCGCCACTGGCGAACACGCCGTCGGACAGGTCACGGGTCTCGCTGGCGTCGGTGACCACGGCGCTGTCGAGGACCGTCGCCTCGTGGATCCGGTCGAGCCGGAACAGCCGCGGCGCCTCGGCGCTGTGACACCAGGCATCGAGATAGTCGACCCCGTGGTGCGCGACGACGGCGTGCGGGTCGACGACCCGCTCGGACTCCTCGTCTCGGGCCGGGACGTAGTAGGTGATCTGCACCTGTCGCCCGGCGGTCACCGCGCCCTCGAGCTCGGCCCGCAGCGCCAGCGTGGACGGTACGACGTCGCCGGGGTCGACGAGTGGCGGTGCCACGCCGGAGGCGGCCGCCTCGAGCTTGGACAGCGCCCGGTCCACGACCTCACGGGTGTCGTCGCCGGCACCGGCCCGGAGCACCCGCAGGGCCACGATGATCGCGGTCGCCTCGGTGGGCGTCAGCCGGAGCGGTCGGGCCAGGTAGTCGGCGTTGGTCACCCGGATCATGCCCTCGCCCTCGAGCGCGTCGAGGTCGACGTCGATCAGATCGTCGGGGTAGCCGCCGGGCAGACCACACAGGAACAGCACCCGCAGGTCACGGTCGAGCTGCTCCGGGGGCACCGCCATCGCGCGGGCCGCATCCTCCAGCGAGACCTGCTCGCGTCCGTGCAGGTAGGGCACCAGGCGCAGCAGGCGGCCGACCTGGTCCTTGGCGCCGCCGGGGGTCGTGGTCATGCGAACGCCTTCGCGGCTGCCTCGAGCCGGGCCATCACGGCGTCGCGCAGCGAGGCCGGGGACTCGACGTAGACGTCGGCGCCGAGGGCGAGCAGCTCGTCGCCCTGCGCTCCCCCGGGCAGCGTGAGCCGATCCCACGTGGTGGTGCCGTCGGGGCCGCCGACACCGCGGTCGACCTCGGCCGCAGCTCGCCGCAGCGCCGCGCCGGCACCGGGCCGGACCAGGATGACGGCGCGCTCGGTGGGCGCAGCCGGTGCCAGCTGGCGGGCCATCTCGCGGACATCGGTGCCGGGCGGGATCTCGAAGGCGCCGGGCGCACCGGACGCCGTCGCCTGGCCGACCACGCGAGAGAGCCGGAAGACCCGCTCCTCCCCGCGGTCGGTGTCGAGCCCCACGACGTACCAGCGGCCGGAGAAGCGGACGACCCCCCACGGCTGCAGGTGGCGGGTGAGCGGCGCGTCGTAGCCGGGGCGCTGGTAGTCGAACGTGACCGGTCGCCGGGTGAGGGTGGCCTCCCAGAAGACGTCGAACGACGGCTCGTCGGCGCTGAGCCGCGGCTGCGCGATGTCGAGGGCGCCCAGGTCGAGGTCGACACCGGCCGCGGTCAGCTTGCTGACCGCGTCGGTCGTCGCCTCGGCCAGCCGCGCGTGCTCCCACACCTTGGTGGCCAGCGCCACCACCGCTGCCTCGTCGGACTCCAGCGAGATCTCCGGCAGGGCGAACTCGTCGGCGCGGATCCGGTAGCCCGGCTCGTCATCGAAGTAGGCGTCCATCTGCCCGACCTCGATCGGGACCCCCAGGCTGCGCAGCTCCTCCTTGTCGCGCTCGAACATCTTCTCGAAGGCGTCATCGGAGGCCCCCTCGTAGAGGATCGAGCGGATCCGGTCCTTGGAGACGTAGTGCCGCTGCACGAGCAGCATGATCAGGAGGTTGAGCAGGCGCTCGGTCTTCGGCGCGCTCATCCCACCCCCTGCTGCGGCGTCCTGGGCCTCATCACGCTCAGGCGGCCCCGACGATGTCCACGACGAAGTAGAGCGTGTCGGTGCCCTTGATGCCGGCGCTGGGCTGGCCCTTGGCGCCGTAGCCGTCCTTCGGCGGGATCGCGAGCACGACCTGGCTGCCGACGTGCTGGCCGACGAGCGTCTTGTCCCAGCCGGCGACCACCGCACCGACGCCGATCTGGAACGGCGTCGGGGCCTGGGCGTCGAAGTTCTGGTCGAACGGCTTGGTGCCCTTGTAGACCTCACCGAGGTAGCGCGCGAAGACGGTCTGGCCGGCCTTGACCTTGGGCCCGGTGCCGGTGCGCAAGGTCGCCGAGCGGAGCTGGCCGTTGGGCTTGGGCGCCTTCTTGAAGTCGAGACCGGTGACCACGCCCTTGGTGCTCACGATCTTCGGAGCCCAGCCGGGCGAGGCGTGCTTGGCGCCGTCGGGCTTGTCGACGGGCTGGCCCACCAGGTCGAAGACGATCAGCACGTTGTCGGTGCTGTTGATGCCGAGCTGCGGGTTGCCGGAGGCGCCGAAGACCGCCGACGCCGGGGTGTAGACCACGACGCGGGAGCCGACCTTCTGCCCGACCAGGGCGTCGAGGAACAGCGAGCTCACCGTCTTGGCGAGCGTGACGACCTGGGGCTGGTGGTCGGTGTAGGAGTTGGCGACCGTCTTCTGGGTGGACCCGTCGGCGATCACGGTGTGCACGATCAAGGTGTCGCCCTGCTGGAGCTTGGAGCCCTTGCCCGTCACGAGGGTCTTGGTCGACGTAGCCGTGTTGGTCGTCGCACCGTCGAACTTCACCGTCGGTGAGCTGCCCACGTCGCCGGAGATCGTCACCGACTCCAGGCCGGGCCCGCCGGTGCTGGCCGAGCTCGTCGGGGAGCTCCCGGAGCTGGTCGGGGTGCTGCTGCTCTTGCCGCCGCAGCCGGCGAGGGCGAGAGCGGCCACCACCACCACCAGCACAGCGGGGGCGAGACGGACAGGGGTGAGACGGGTACGCACAACAGGGCCTTCGGACGTCGGGTCGGGAGCCCTCACCCTATCGGGCGCACCCACGCATCCGGCATCGACATCACGGCGGCGCCGCTCACCGGGTAGGGGTCACATGCCGTCGATGAGGCGCTGAACCCGCTCGTCGTACGCCCGGAACGGGTCCTTGCAGAGCACCGTGCGCTGGGCCTGGTCGTTGAGCTTGAGGTGCACCCAGTCGACGGTGAAGTCACGACGGCGCTCCTGGGCCTTGCGGATGAACTCACCGCGGAGGCGCGCCCGCGTGGTCTGGGGAGGCACGGACTTCGCCTGGAAGATCTTCAGGTCGGTGGTGACCCGGGCCACGGCGCCGCGCTTCTCGAGGAGGTAGTAGAGGCCGCGGTCACGCCGGATGTCGTGGTAGGCCAGATCGAGCTGGGCGACGCGCGGGTGCCCGAGCGGCAGGCCGTGCTTGGCGCGGTAACGGTCGATCAGCTTCCACTTGATCACCCAGTCGAGCTCCCGCTCCACCAGGCCGAGGTCATCGGACTCGACGGCCTTGAGGCCGCGCTCCCACAGATCGAGCGCCTGCTCGATCACCGGGGTGGAGATCTCGCGGCGGTCCACGAAGTTGCGGGCCTTGGAGAGGTACTCGTGCTGGATGTCGAGAGCGCTGGCCTCGCGGCCGTTGGCCAGCCGGACCTTGCGCTGCCCCGTGACGTCGTGGCTGATCTCGCGGATCGCCCGGATCGGGTTCTCCATCGTGAGGTCGCGCATCACCACGCCCTCCTCGATCATCCGCAGCACCAGGTCGCAGCTGGCGACCTTCAGCAACGTGGTCGTCTCGCTCATGTTGGAGTCGCCGACGATGACGTGCAGCCGCCGGAACCGCTCGGCGTCCGCGTGCGGCTCGTCACGGGTGTTGATGATCGGGCGCGACCGGGTGGTGGCGCTGCTGACGCCCTCCCAGATGTGCTCGGCACGCTGGCTGACGGCGAACGACGCCCCGCGTGCGGTCTGCGTGACCTTGCCGGCCCCGACCAGGATCTGCCGGGTGACCAGGAAGGGGATCAGCACATCGGCGAGGCGGTTGAACTCCCCCGACCGGCTGACCAGGTAGTTCTCGTGGCAGCCGTAGGAGTTGCCGGCGGAGTCGGTGTTGTTCTTGAAGAGATAGATCTCGCCCTGGATCCCCTCGTCGTGGAGGCGCTGCTCGGCGTCCTTGAGCAGGCCCTCGAGGACCCGCTCGCCCGCCTTGTCGTGGGTGACCAGCTCGGCGACGTCGTCGCACTCAGGTGTGGCGTACTCCGGATGGCTGCCGACGTCGAGATAGAGACGGGCGCCGTTGCGCAGGAACACGTTGGAGCTGCGGCCCCAGCTGACCACCTTGCGGAAGAGGTAGCGCGCGACCTCGTCGGGGCTCAGCCTGCGCTGGCCCTTGAACGTGCACGTGACGCCGTACTCGTTCTCAATCCCGAAGATCCGCCGGTCCACGACACCACACTATGCCGCGAGCGGACACCGTGCCGGGAGGAACCGGTCGACAGTCAGGATTGATCGCCCGCGGCCGAGGGGTCGTCGGTCGGTACGTCGGCCGCGTGGGTGCCTGCACTGGGCTCGGCCGGGGCCGGTGTGGACGGGCCCCGGTCGCCCAGCAGGGCCTCCAGGCGCTGCGGGCCGACCCGGCTGAACTTGCGGGGCTGCTGGCGGGAGCGGTCGAGCACGGCGACCTCGAGGTCACCGGCCGGGATCACCCGGTCGCTGGACCCGCCGGACTCGTTCGGGCTGTGCCCGAGGGCCGCGACGGCGACGTGGAGCGCGTCGGAGAGCGGGGCGTTCTCGCGGTAGTGCTCCTCGAGATAGGACGCCACGACCTCGTCGGCGCCGCCCATCACGGCGTACTGGTGCTCGTCGGTAACCTGGCCCTGGTAGGTGAGGCGGTAGATCTGGTCGTCGGCCGCGCTCTCGCCGACCTCGGCGACGAACAGCTCGACCTCGTAGGGCTTCTCGCCGCCGCTGGAGAAGATCGTGCCCAGGGTCTGGGCGTAGGCGTTGGCCAGGCCGCGGCCGGTCACGTCGCGGCGGTCGTAGGCGTAGCCGCGCATGTCGGCGAGCCGCACCCCGGCGATCCGGAGGTTCTCGAACTCGTTGTAGCGGCCCACCGCGGCGAAGGCGATCCGGTCGTAGATCTCGCTGACCTTGTGCAGCGCCTGCGAGGGGTTCTCCGAGGCGAAGAGCACCCCGTCGGCGTACTGGATGACGACCACCGAGCGCCCCCGGGCGATGCCCTTGCGCGCGAAGTCGGCCCGGTCCTTCATCAGCTGCTCGGGCGAGACGTAGAACGGCATGCTCATCGGGCGGAGTCCTCGGTTGTCGAGCGGAGTCGAGACATCAGGTCAGTCCGGCGGCCGGTCCGTCGGGGCGGTTCATCCGGCCCGCGATCACGGTGTCGGCGATCGCGGCGACCTCGGAGTCGGCCAGCCGATGGCCGCCCTCGGCGGTGATCACCAGGACGACCGGGAAGATCCGCCGGGCGAGGTCGGGGCCGCCGGTGGCGGAGTCGTCGTCGGCGGCGTCGTAGAGCGCCTGCACGATCGCGGTCACGCACTCGTCCTGGCTCAGGTCGTCGCGGTAGAGCTTCTTCAACGAGCCGCGGGCGAACATCGAGCCCGAGCCCACCGAGTGGAAGGCGGTCTCCTCGTAGCGGCCGCCGGTGACGTCGTAGGAGAAGATCCGGCCGGAGCCGACGGTCAGGTCGAAGCCCGCGAAGAGCGGCACCACGGCCAGTCCCTGCATGGCCATCCCGAGGTTGGCGCGGATCAGGGCGGCCAGACGGTTGGCCTTGCCGTCCATCGAGAGGGTCATCCCCTCGATCTTCTCGTAGTGCTCGAGCTCGGTCTGGAAGAGCCGGACCAGCTCGACCGCGAGGCCGGCCGCGCCGGCGATGCCGACCGCGGAGTACTCGTCGGCCGGGAACACCTTCTCGATGTCGCGCTGGGCGATGATGTTGCCCATGGTGGCCCGGCGGTCGCCGGCCATGACCACGCCGCCGGGGAAGGTCGCGGCGACGATCGTCGTGCCGTGCGGGGCCAGGTCGCCGGCGTGTCCCTGGGGTACGGCGCGCCGCGACGGCAGCAGGTCGGGTGACTCGAGCGCGAGGAAGTCGGCGAAGCTCGACGTGCCGGGTGTCATGAAGGACGCGGGGAGTCGCGGGTCCGTCACTGTCCGCCCTTCTGGATGAACGACTTCACGAAGTCCTCGGCGTTGGTCTCGAGGACGTCGTCGATCTCGTCGAGGATCGCGTCGACGTCGTCGTCGAGCGCTCCCTTGCGTTCGGCCACGTCGGTCTCCGGCTGGACCTCCGTGACCTCCTCGGACTCGCCCGACTTGCGGGGTTGCTTCTGCTCCTGGGCCATGCCTTCACCCTAGCCGTTCGCCCCACTCCCGCGCCGGGACTCCCGTAGGCAGCGCCGACGGGCGGGTCAGCGGGTCAGGGCCCGGAAGAGCTCCTCGGCGGTGTCGCAGCGGTCGATCAGCTCGGCCACGTGGGCCTTGCTGCCGCGGAGCGGGTCGATGGTCGGCACCCGCTGGAGGGACTCCCGCCCGGGCAGGTCGAAGATCACCGAGTCCCAGGAGGCTGCGGCGACGGAGTCGGCGTACTTCTCCAGGCAGCGGCCCCGGAAGTAGGCGCGGGTGTCGTCGGGGGGATGGTGCATCGCGCGCTCGACGGTTGCGTCGTCGAGCAGCCGCTCGATCTTCCCGAGCTGGACCAGCCGCTGGTAAAGCCCCTTGTCGGGCCGGATGTCGCTGTACTGGTAGTCGATCAGCTGCAGCTTGGCGCTGTCCCAGTCGAGGCCGTCGCGGTCACGGTAGGACTGCAGCAGCTTGAGCTTGGCCACCCAGTCCAGCTCGGTGGCGCACAGCATCGGGTCACGCTGGAGCCGGGTCAGCACCGACTCCCAACGGTCGAGCACGTCGACGGTCTGCTCGTCGGCGTCGGCGCCGAGGCGGTCGTCGACGTACTTGCGCGCCAGCTCGAGGTATTCCTCCTGGAGCTGGATCGCGGTCAGCTTGCGGCCGTCCTGGAGGGTGATCAGCTCGCGCAGCGTCGGGTCGTGGGACACCGCCCGCAGTGCGGCCACCGGACCGTCGATGCTCAGGTCGGCGGAGATGAAGCGCGCCTCGATCATGGCCAGCACCAGGGAGGTGGTGCCGACCTTGAGATAGGTCGAGATCTCGGCGAGATTGGCGTCGCCGATGATCACGTGCAGCCGGCGGTACTTCTCCGGGTCGGCGTGCGGCTCGTCGCGGGTGTTGATGATCGGCCGCTTGAGGGTGGTCTCGAGCCCCACCTCGACCTCGAAGTAGTCGGCCCGTTGGCTCAGCTGGAAGCCGTGCTCGCGGCCGTCCTGGCCGATCCCGACCCGTCCGGATCCGCACACGACCTGGCGGCTCACGAAGAACGGCGTGAGGTGGCGCACGATGTCGCTGAACGGCGTCGAGCGGTTCATCAGGTAGTTCTCGTGGGCGCCGTAGGAGGCGCCCTTGTTGTCGGTGTTGTTCTTGTAGAGGTGGATCGGCGCGGTGCCCGGCGTGAGCGCGGCCATCCGGGACGCGTCGAGCATCACCAGCTCGCCGGCCTTGTCCCAGCGCACGATGTCGAGCGGGGTGGTCACCTCGGGCGTGGAGTACTCCGGGTGGGCGTGGTCGACGTAGAGCCGGGCGCCGTTGGTGAGGATCACGTTGGCCAGGCCGAGGTCCTCGTCTGTCAGCTGGCTCGGGTCGGCGACCTGACGGCTCAGGTCGAAGCCGCGAGCGTCGCGCAGCGGCGACTCCTCCTCGAAGTCCCACCGCGCACGGCGCGCCTTGATCGTGGCGCTGGCGTAGGCGTTGACCACCTGGGAGCACGCGACCATCGGATTGGCGTGCGGCTGCCCGTGCACCGAGATGCCGTACTCGACCTCGGTGCCCATCACCCGTCGTACCGTCACGGCCCCGAGCCTACGCGCCGTCGCGGACAGCGACCGGGGTCAGTCCCCGTCGTAGTCGCCGTTGGGATGCGGGTGCGGGGTCGTGTCGTAGGCCTCGTAGACCGCGGCGCTGCTGTTGAACGGTGAATCCTGCAGGCGCATGCCCGACGTGTGGTGGTGGCGCGGATGGCGCCACCAGGCCACACCGAGTCCGGCCGCGACCAGGCCGAGCACGCTGTAGAAGATCATCCGGTCAGGCTAGCGTGGCCGCCGTGGGCTGGTGGAGCGAACAGGTGGTGCCCCGGGTGACGGACGCGTCACTGCGCGGTCGTGCCCTGGGCGACTCGCGGGCCCGGGCCTGCGCCGGGCTGACCGGCCGGGTGCTCGAGATCGGCTTCGGGGGCGGGCTCAACCTGGTCCACCTCCCGGAGACGGTCACCGCAGTGGGGGCGGTCGAGCCCTCGGACACCGGCTGGAGGCTCTCGGAGAAGCGCCGAGCGCGGAGCGCGGTCCCGGTGGAGCGGATCGGCCTCGACGGGCAGGCGATCGGCGCCTCGGACGCGTCGTACGACTCGGCCCTGTGCACCTTCACGCTCTGCACGATCCCGGATGCACAGGCGGCCCTCGCGGAGGTACGACGTGTGGTCCGGCCCGGGGGCACGTTCCACTTCCTGGAGCACGGCCTCTCCCCCGACGACCGCGTCGCCCGATGGCAGCACCGGTTCGACCCGTGGCAGCAACGGTTGGCCGGCGGGTGCCACCTGACTCGTGACGCCGGTGCGCTGGTCGAGCAGTCGGGGATGACGCTCGAGATGCTGGAGACCGGCGCCCTGACGGGCTTCAGCGGACCGGCGGCCCTGACGTTCGGCTACCTGGGCTCCGCCCGGGTCTGAGCGCTGAGGTCAGTTGATGCTTCCGTCGCGGAACTGCGCGCCGTTCGCCTGGTTCTGCACGTTGGCGTAGTTCACGCTGGAGTCTGTCGAGATCGGCCCGTTGCCGATTCCCGAACCCCTGGACCGCTTGCGAGCCTTGCGGAAGATGGTGCCAACGCCGAGTACGAAGACTCCGAGGATCACCCAGCCCATGACAACAACGCCTAGAGGTACTGACCGGTGTTGCCCACCGTGTCGATCGACCGGCCCGGCTCGGTGCCCTGCTTGCCGGTGATGAGCGTGCGGATGAACACGATCCGCTCGCCCTTCTTGCCGGAGATCCGCGCCCAGTCGTCGGGGTTGGTGGTGTTCGGCAGGTCCTCGTTCTCCTTGAACTCGTCCACGCAGGCCTGGAGCATGTGAGTCACCCGCAGGCCGCGCTGGTCGTGCTCGAGGAAGTCCTTGATCGCCATCTTCTTGGCCCGGTCGACGATGTTCTGGATCATCGCGCCGGAGTTGAAGTCCTTGAAGTACAGGACCTCCTTGTCGCCGTTGGCGTAGGTGACCTCGAGGAAGCGGTTCTCCTCGGTCTC
>JAWWPM010000255.1:0-20869 GCA_033854915.1 Nocardioidaceae bacterium | reverse complement strand
CGTCGTAACGCCCACATGGCCCCAGCGGCTGTGATTCGCCTGTCGGCGGCGGGACCTAGCGTTGCCATGCAAGACACGACGTTCCCCGCCGGCGGCGCCCGGCGCTACGTCGGTCGGCAACAGGGCGAGAAGAACCGCGCCGCGACTGTGGTGCGCGGCCACCGCCATGGGTTGGTCCGAGGCGCCCGCGATTGAACCGTCCACACCCCTGTCTGCGTGCTTCCTCCCAGGAGGTAACACCATGTCGACCAGCACCCACCCGTCCGTACGCCGCGTCACCGCCCTCGCCCTTGCGTCCGGCGCGGCCCTGTCCGCCGCCGCCCTCACCCCCGCTCATGCCGCTACCGCGGCCCGCGCCGGGGAGACGCTGCACGCCAAGCTCACCGCGAGCGGCGATCCCGACGGGTCGGGCAGCGCCACCTTCCGGATCGTCAAGGCCAAGGGCAAGGTCTGCGTGACCGCGACCTGGAAGAACATCCAGACACCGAACTCGGCTCACATCCACAAGAAGTCGGACTCCTTGATCGTGGTCGACCTGACCTCCGCGGTCACCGGCGGGGCCCACTGCGCGACCGGCGTCTCCCACCGCCTGATCGGCCGGATCCTGGCCCACCCCAGGCGCTACTACTTCAACGTCCACAACGCCACCTACCCCGCTGGCGCCATCCAGGGGACGCTCCACCGCTGAGCCAGGCCAGTCGAGGCGATCACGGTTCATCGACCCCGATCGTCGCGGCGCTGCCGGCGCCGACGACGGCCGGCTCGGGTGAGCCCGGGACGTGGAGTAGAAGGTAGGTCGGAGCGTGGACGGCCTTCAGCCCCGCTTAGGGTGACCTGAAAAACGGCCCTTGCCCTGCGGAAACGTCTTTCGACGTCTGTCAGCGTCAGGGGTCGTTTCTCGTTCGCGTGTGGCGCCAGTGTGTCCCCGGAACCGTGCAGACAGCTCTTGCCCCACGGATTGTGAAGTACATCTACGGCCAACGCTCCCTTCAGCGGTCGACTCGGCGTGCGTGTGTGATGCCACCGGAGCGAATCCGGACCCTGCCATCCGGCACAGGCCTCGCGCTCGTACGAAGCGCTCCGCCGATCGTCACGAATCTCCGACAGTGGACGGCACTTAAGCCGCCGGTCGGCCGTGCGTCGTTCCGCCCAACTGGACGCAGCGCCGATGCGCCCAGAAGGACGCGCAAGGAGGGCCGGCTGAAGCAGACCCGATGCGCTGCCTCCGAACCGTCCTTGCGCGCGAACCATGCCCTCTGGGCGATGGAGGATGAACAGAGCCGGTGGTGATACCTACTGCTCGCGCAACGCGGCGACACCGTTGAGCACGACCGACAGTCCGGTGTCGAATTCCTTCCCGTAGTCGTAGCCCGGCTGGAGAACGTGCTCGACGGTCATCTCGAACAGGTATGGGAACTCCGAAGCGGGAAACGCTTCCATGATGGTCGTGGTCATGGCTGCCAGTTCCGACTGGTCACGGAAGGGCAGGTTGACCTCCTGCAACACGAATCCGTGAACGTAGCTGTCGACCGTCGAGACCGCGTGAGCAGCCATGGGGACCGAGAACCCGCCCTCCCGGAAGCACCGGATCCCAGTCTCCAGCAGCTTCAGGGTGGCCGGCCCTGGGCTCGTCCTTGAAGCCATCAGACTTACCGCCCAGGGGTGGCGGAGCAGGCCTGCGCGCGTGTGGTCTGCTCGCTCGCTGACGGCCCCCCGCCAGTCTGCAGAAGACTTCGGGAGCTCGATCTCGGCGGCGACGACGTCGACGAGGCCGTCGAGGATCTGACCCTTGCCGCTGACGTGGTGGTAGAGCGAAGCGGCTTCGACGCCCAGCTCGCGCGCGAGGCGCCGCATGGTGACGGCCTCGATCCCCTCACTGTCCGCTACGGCCAGGGCGACCTCGAGTGTCCGCTCCCGGTTCACAGGTGCCCTGTTCGCCGTCTCAGCTGGCCTACGGCCCACGTCGTCTCTTCCTCTCATCGCTCGACCTATCGACAATCTAACAGCGTTAGGATACCGTCACGAATGTAATCTAACACCGTTAGGCGCCTCGATGCTCCTGACACCACCGGAAGGCAAGTCATGACCATCGTGAGCACCAGGAGAGCCCCCAAGTCCAGCACGAAAGGCGCCATCTCGAGGAGAACGACCGCGACCACCGTGGGTGTCCTGTTCGTCGTTCAGATGGTCACCGCCATGTTCGGCACCTCCCTGATGCAAGCGTTCGTTGACGGCAATCGCAACCGGATCCCGTTGACCGTGGGGGTCCTGCTGATGATGGTTGCCGGTCTGGCTGTTGTCGGCATCGGCCTGCTGATGTACCCGGTCCTCAAGGACGTCAACCCGCGCCTTGCCTGGTGGTACCCCGCGCTCAGGATCACCGAGTGCATCGTTTCGGCAGTCTGCGGTGTCTACCTGCTGACCCAGTCGCAGGTCGTCCCCAACCATCTGCTCTGGGTCTACGTGCCGACCGGCGTCGGCGGCATCATCCTCACCCACCTCCTCCTGGTCTCCCGGCTGGTCCCGCGGGCCATCGCCCTACTAGGTCTCGTGGGGTACGCCTTGCTCACCATCGGAGTACCGCTCGACCTCCTCGGCGTTCTCGACATGGGCAACGGTGCCGGGCTCCTCCTGGTCGTTCCAGGCGGACTGTTCGAATTGGTGTTCGTCCCGATCTGGTTGATCACGAAGGGATTTCACGCCCCGCGTTCCTCCAGAGGACTCAACGAGGACTCCCACGCGATCTACGCGGGGGGTACCGAGTTTCCGGTTGTGTCGACGAGCGCGTCCTTGATCGCCGGGCGGATGGGTCAGGTCCGCCCCCAGCGCTAGTCCCGCGTGGCGCCACTTTCGCGGTGGGGATCGGTCGGGTGACGGTCAGGTGACGGTCGGGCGTCGGTTGCGGCCCAGCTGGCGAGCATGACGAGCGCGTCGTGGGACACGCTGCCTGGTTCGGCGAGATAGGTGACCAGGCTCGTGGCGGCGCTGGCCTCAAGGGGCAAGGACTCGAACGGCAGGTCGAGGTCCCCGACGATGCGGTGGTGCAGCTTCTTGACGCCCGTGCTGTGGATGCGGACGTCGTGAGCGGCCCAGCGGCCCCGGAAGTCGTCACTTCGGGTGGACAACTCACCGACCAGGTCGGACAGCTTTCGGTCGTAGGGGTCACGTCCGGCTTCTGCACGGAGTAGCGCGACGGTGTCGTTGGCCACGACGTCCCACTCGCGGAACAGCGCTGTGGCGCGCGGGTCGAGGAACACAAGGCGTGCGTTGTTCACCGGCTCGTCGGTGTCGTAGAACGGGTGGAACAGGGCTCGGCCGAGGTGGTTGGTGGCAAGGACGTCGAGTCGGCCGCTGAGCACGACGGCGGGCACGGTCGCCATCGCGTCGACCAAGCGCTGGATGGTCGGCCGTACCAGATCGGTCGCCGGTGCGCGCCGCTTCCTGACGCGGCTGGGCGTGCCCGCGGTGCGAAACAGGTCGAGCAGGTGCGCCCGTTCGGCGTCGTCGAGCCGCAGGGCGTGGGCGATGCCGTCGATGACACTGTCCGAGACGCCGGTCGCGTCGCCTCGCTCCAGCCGGATGTAGTACTGCGGAGACACCCCGACCAGAAGTGCCGTCTCCTCCCGGCGCAGCCCCGGCACCCGCCGGCGGTCGCCGCCGTACGACGGCAAGCCCGCCTGCTCCGGGGTGATCCGCGCCCGACGAGTGGTGAGGAACTCCCTGATCTCGGCCCGAGCAGTGTCGCGGGGGCTCGGCTCCGGTGCACTCATGCAGCCACTGTACGAGCGCCGCGACTGGTGTCGGGGTCACTGCTGGTGACCCCCATGGCAGGGACTCCCGGACCCTGTCTTGCGCTGGTTGTCTGGTCGATGGCGGCCCCAACACCGCTGATCACCGCCCACACATCGACGAAAAGAAGCCTTGATGAAGAACGCTCAACTCGGTGACCTCACGGTCTCTCGCATTGGCCTCGGCGCCATGACCATGGCCGGCACGTACACCGCTGGCGGACCGCTCGACGACTCCGAGTCGGTCCGCACCATTCACCGCGCCCTCGAGCTCGGCGTCACCCACATCGACACCGCCGAGGTCTACGGCCCCTTCCACAGCGAAGAGCTCGTCGGCCGTGCCGTCAAGGGCCGCCGCGACGAGGTGAAGATCGCGACCAAGTTCGGCCTTGTGCAGCACCGCGGCGACCACCACACCCTCGGCGCCGACAGCAGCCCCGCCAACGTCCGCGCAGCTGTCGAGGGTTCGCTGCGACGCCTCGACAGCGACTACATCGACCTTTACTACCAGCACCGCGTCGACCCCAACACGCCGATCGAGGAGACAGCGGGAGCCGTCGCCGACCTCATTGCCGAAGGCAAGGTTCGACACTTCGGGCTCTCCGAGGCAGCGCCGGCCACGATCCGCCGCGCCCACGCCGTACAGCCGGTCACTGCGCTCCAGACCGAGTATTCGCTGTGGAGCCGAGACGTGGAAGGCGAGATCCTGCCCCTCCTGCGCGAGCTCGGCATCGGCTTCGTGCCCTATTCGCCGCTCGGTCACGGCCTGCTCACCGGACAGATCCGCACAGTCGACGACTTCAGCGACGATGACTGGCGCAAGACGAACCCCCGCTTCATCGGTGACAACTTCCAGCGCAACCTCGCCTTGGTCGACGAGGTCACCGCGATCGGAGCCGAGATCGGCGCCACTCCCGCCCAGACCGCGCTCGCTTGGCTCCTCACTCGAGGTGAGGACATAGCTCCCATCCCGGGCACCCGCCGCGTTGCACGGGTCGAGGAGAACACCGCAGCCTCGGACGTCGAGCTCACCACCGACCAGCTCCAGCGCCTGGACTCACTCGAGCCCGCCGCCGGCGACCGTCACGATCAAGCCAACATGGCCTCGATCGACCTCTGACACCACAGCCCGGACGCCCATCTGTGGACGCGAACGTGGCAAACCTGCGTCTTACCGCCGCGTGTCCGCGCGGCTCGGCAAGGTTCTTCGCTGCTGATCACGGGTCTCCACGGGGAGTGCTGTGTCTGCGCTCGGGTGGCCTCGACCCACCGCGTCTGGACACGGGCAGCTCGCCGGTCCACGCTGGGGAACCGGACGGTTCCGGGCCGCTACAACGAGCAGGGGGACGTGATGACCGATCAGCTGCACCTAGGCCTCAACCCAGTCCGAGCGGATCGCGCTGGAGACTTCGAGCGGTTCCTCAAGGAGATCGTGGCACCCGCGGTTCGTGCACAGCGTCCTGACCTCGACGGGCGCTGGCGAGTCATGCGCTCGAGCGGGCCTCGAGACGGCGTGGTGACCTATGCCTTCATGTTGGAGGGCGGCAGCCTTGCAGAGGACTGGGAGCTGGGCGTCCTGCTTCCCGCCCATTACGGCAAGGAGGAGGCGGACCGCCTGATCAACGAGTGGGTGGGAACTTTTGCCCCTCTCGATGCGTGGGCGGAGGCGGCCGCGGAGTCTGGGCGAGAAGCCAACCAGGCTGTCTGGACGCTGGAGCCTGTGAGGCTTGACTAAGGAGAGGTGGAGCCCTCGCCGAGTCGCTGGTGCTCCGCGTCGCGTCCCGAGCCGCGTGCGTCATTTCGCCGGCTATCGGATGCGCTCATCGAGCGCGCCCCTCGTGCCCGCTGAAGGCCTCAGAAGACCAAGGATGTGAAGATTGCTGAAGCTCTCCGCCTGGGAAGCGCCATAAAACGCTGCAGATCAGTCCGTCGGTTGCGCTACCCATGGTGAGCAAATTGGCGAAGTTTGCCGATGACCCAACCAGATGCTGGCAGGCCAGGGGTGCACACCTGACCGAAGAGGCGTACCCCGCGGCCGAATGACGGGGCGTCCAGCCGCGGGGTACGACGTCCTCATCTTCACGGCCCGAATGCATCAGGTCTAGTGAAGGGAAATGAAGGAATACTTTACGCTCAGTGCATGGAACTGAACCTGACCCGACTACGGATGCTGCGCGAGGTGGCCCACCGCGGCAGCATCACCGCAGCCGCCCAATCGATGAGCTACTCGCCCTCCGGGGTCTCCCAGCAAATCGCCGCTCTCGAGGACGAGGTCGGCGCCGCGCTACTCGAACGGGTTGGTCGAGGCATCCGTCTGACCGAGATCGGCCTCGTACTCGCAGGCCATGCCGAGATCATCCTCGACGCGGAGAGCACCGCCGTGGCGGCGCTGGTGTCCGCCCGGAACAGCTTCGCCGAGCGACTGAAGGTCGGCGTGTTCGCGACCGTCGCCGCTGGGCTGCTGCCCGCGGTGATCGCCGACCTCGAGGTGAACCATCCCGAGCTCGAGATCGAGACCCGAGAGGTCGATCCTGAGAACGCCATCGCGGACATCCGGCTCGGACACCTCGACCTCGCGTTCCTCATCGACTACCCAGACGCAAGCGAACCGTGGCCCGCGAGCCTGGGGGTCGTCCAGATCGGCTCCGAGGACTTCCAGGTCGCCACGGCCACCGGCCAACTCGATCACCACAGACCCCGCTTGAGCGATCTCGCCGACTTGGACTGGATCATTTCCGGGCCCGAGACCTACTACGGCAGAGCCGTGCGCACGGCGTGCGCCCGAGCCGGCTTCGAGCCGCGGATCAAGCACCAGGTCAACGAGCAGGCGACCGCGCTCGCGATGGTCGCGGCCGGACTTGGCATCACCTTGATGTCCGAGCTAGGCCGCACCTTCGTGCCAGACGGTGTTGAGACACATCCCCTGCTGCGAGGACCGCGACGTCACCTGCTGATCGCGCACCAACCCAGCTCGCAGGGTCGCCCGGCGATCCGGGCGTTCATCGACACGGTTCTGCGCGCGCAGAACCTTTGATGGCTTGTGGAATCTGTCTCATCGCCTACAAAGGCGAGACCACACTTCGCGCCTCGGTGAACATCCGTTCCTGACGATGCGTGATCATTGCTGGACCCAGCACCGTCGAGAAGAGGTGGAACCCCGATTAGGGACCCTTGAGCACTGCAGATGTGCCGCCTGGCGCGACGGTTGGTGTGCTGGATACTGCCATGCTGACGACGATCTTGCCACGCGCGTGTCCTTCGCCCATGTAGCTCACGGCCTCGGCGATCGACTGCGCGCCGTACCGCTTGTCGATGACCGGTGACAGGCTCCGCGCTTCGAGCAGCTTGCGCAGATAGTCCATGTCGGCTCTGTTGAAAGTGGGGACAAGGAACGTGGTCCGCCGACGACTGAACATGGTTCCCAGAAGGACTCTGGCCACATGGCCGAGCGGACCCAGCACCCGATTTGCAGGCCCTCCGACCAGGACAACAGTGGCCTTCGGCATCAGTACGCGTCTGCAGTGCGACCAGGGCCTGTTCCCGGCAATGTCGAACATCAGGTCGTAGCGCTGGTCGCTACGAGTGAAGTCCTCCCGCGTGTAGTCGATGACGTGGTCAGCGCCGAGCGATCTTGCCTGCTCGAGGTTCCCAGTGCTGCACACAGCGGTTACCTCGGCCCCGAGCATCTTGGCGATCTGGACCGCAAACGTTCCGACACCGCCCGAGGCCCCATTGATCAGGACGCGATGTCCCGGCTGGAGGCCGCCCTTGTCCCGCAGACCCTGAAGCGCGGTGATCCCCGCGAGGGGCACAGCGGCAGCCTCTTCGAAGCTGAGATGGGCCGGCTTGAGGGCGATACCAGCGTTGACACTCACAAATTCGGCGAATGCGCCGCCGCGAACCCCGAACACCTCGTCGCCCGGTTGGAAGTCGGTGACGTGCCTTCCTACCGCGTCCACAGTCCCGGCGAAGTCCATCCCGATCTGGAGGTTCTTCGGTCTGGACAACCCGAGCTGCATCCGCCCGACCAATGGAGTGCCTGTGATCAGATACCAGTCCACGCGATTCACCGAGACCGCGGCCACGCGAACCAGAACGTCGACGTCTGCCATCTCGGGCCTCGGGACCTCCAGCACCTTCAGCCCATCGGGCGAACCGTAGGTCTCCCGGACAACGGCGTTCATGGCGGGCAGCCCGACAGACATGCGCTTCTCCTCTGCTCCATGAAACGGATCTTACGTTGTAAGAGAGCGTCATACGCTGTAAGATTTGGCAATGGTCACCGTCGCGGAGCCACGCCCGGGCCTCAACCGAGAGCGCATCCTTCAGGCGGCACTCGCCTTCGTCGACAACCATGGAGTCGGCGGCCTGACGATGCGGAGGCTCGGGGACGAGCTTGGGTTCGAGGCGATGTCCCTCTACCACTACGTCAACAGCAAAGGCGACCTGCTCGACGGCATCCTCGACCTGGTCCTTGACGAAACCGAGCCCCCCGTCACCGAACGCGAGTGGGCGTCTGCGGTTCGGATCAGTGCTGTCTCGGTCAACCAGGCGCTGCGACGCCACCCTTGGGCAGGCGCGCTGCTCACCTCCTCAGCGGGTTTGCGTCCCGCGCGCCTGCGGTACATGGACTCGCTGCTTGGACGATTACGCCAGGCTGGCTTTCCGGCCGACGTGACCTACCACGCGTACCACGTCCTGGACGGCTTCATCTTCGGGTTCTCGCTGTGGCAGACCACCCACACATACACAGACGAGGAGGTCACCCACTTGGCCGCAGCCTTCGAGACCGCGATCAGCTCCGATGCGTACCCGCACCTCGCCGAACACGGCACCCAACACTTCCAACCCGGACCCATCCACGAAGTGGACCCCTTTGAACTGGGCCTAGACCTCATCCTCCACGGCCTCACCAAGGACCTCAAGACCGTCGCCCGAACGTCCTCCTAGCACGATGGGAGCGACCCACACGACGCCAATATCTGGAGGCGCTCACCTGCGCTCGTCTTGACCTCCGAACGCGCCACTTCGCCGCCAGTCGGCCATCCATCGCGGCACTCTCACTGATGAGCGGACATGAGCGCTACCAGAATATGGAGCAGAGTCGCATCGCGGTACGCCGTGGGAAGCCTGGTCGGCGCACATATCTCACCGGCCGCCCCGGGACGGGCACCTCACCCATATGCACCGGTGGCCCCAGGGCAATAGCCCGGTGTGACTAGGTGAGCGCTCCGATCGTCCATGCCGCTGACCCCGGCTCCCGTGGTTGACTCCCCGCGCGGGGGAGGCAGGTGGGCTCTTCCGTCCTGCTCTCCGGAAGGTTTCTCGTGGCTGTTCGTGCCGCTCGTTCGGTCCTGTCCAATCGTCGGTTCGATCGCCTGGTGGCCCTGCCCGCCGCGGCTCTGCTGCTCGCGTCCGTCGTGCAGGCCGTGCCTGCCGGCGCGGCCGGGCTCCCCGGTGACCCCGGTGCCTCCGATGTGGTCGTCGGACTGATCCGGCTCGGCGGCGCCCTCGGTGCAGCCTCGCAGCAGCCGGCCCTGTCCGACCACCTGCCGCTGACCGACGAGTCCGTGCGCGACGTGCTTCAGCTCGACACCGCCCTCGGCCGGCACGTGACCGACGACGTCACCGGGGCCAACGCCACCCTCGACACACTGCCCGCGGCTTTCGCGAACGACCCTGCCCTCAAGCTGGCCGAGGCGACTCCGTCCGCGGGCGCTCCCGCAGGTAGCCGTGAGTGGATCCTCTCGGTGAGCCTGAAAGGCTCGGTGCCGGTGACGCTGGCCTACCAGGACGACCGGCTGCAGTTCGGCGCGGCGGAGCTGACCGGCGAGCTCGCCGGCACGCTGACCGGCGACATCCGGATCCGGTACGACGCGTCCCAGATCCCACTGCGCCGGTTCTCGGTCGTCGGGGAGTCCCAGCTGACGACCCACGTCTGGACCCGCGGCGTCAACAGCAGCGCCACGACGGGGCAGACCCTCACTGCTCCGTCGTTCAAGGCGGTCGACGGGTTCGTCCAGCTCGACGCGCAGGGCACCGGCACGGTCGACTCCAGCACTGTGCTGCGCCTGCGGGACCCCAACGGCCGCGGTGCCCTGACCACCGAGGACCTCGAGTTCAGCGACCCGCAGGAGCTGTTCACCACCCAGATTCTGCCGGGGGCCGACGACGTCCACATGCAGTTCGACCTGAGCACCGACCTCCTCGGTTCCGGAACCCACGGCTCCGTCTCGGTCGGCACCCGCGCCGCCTCCTCGCAGGACCCGTACGCGACCCCCGCGATCACGCGCGACGCGACGCTCGACCGACTGACCTCCCTGACCCGGACCCAGGCCCTCACCGGCTTCACCCAGTACGTCACGGCTCTCACCGGCGCCGAGAGCGCCGTGGACGCCGGCCTGCCGATGCTCGATGCCAACCTCACCGACCTGTACTCACCCGGCAACAAGCTGCTGAGCCTGATGACACAGCAGGCCACCGCCGCGATCAGCTGCGGCGCGGCGGACACGTCACCGCCTACCGGCGCCCCGCGGCCCGGAGAGGTGCGCTACTGCCAGGCCACGACCTCCGGTCTCGGCGTCGACGCCGGGACCGACATCACCTGGGGCTCCCCGGACCCGGGCGTCACCGTCACCGGCGACACCGCCGGCACCATCGGTACGGCGCCGAGCGCCAACGTCCGCGTCAGCGGCGGCGGCGGGTTCCCGGTCCTCACGGTGAGCTTCACCAACGGTGGCCAGCGTCGTACGGCGCGCACCGTGGTCTCCTCGATCCAACAGCTCGGCTCCGCCGTCCACGACCTCGGCCTCGACGGCACCCTGACCTACGACACCTCCCGGCAGTCCCTCGAGGTCGCGGTGCAACAGCATCAGGCGGCCGCCCTGACCACGAACGTCGCGACCGGCGGCAACGGCAACCTCGCCCCGCTCACCGGGCTGACCGGCCTGTGCGAGGCGGCCGTCGGTATGACGCCCCGCGCCTGCCCGCGCACCGGTGACTCCCCGACCGGCGGCACTCTGCCCGCGCCCGCGACCGGACACGCAGCGGTGACCACGAGCGGCCGCGAGATCGACGCGACCTTCGGCATCGGCCTGGTGCCGCCCGCCGGCCCGATGGTCGAGGGCGCACCGGCCCCGGCCACACCGGTCACCTACCTCAAGCCTGGGCCCGACGGCCTTCTCTGGAAGGTCGGCTCGGTCAGTGCCGACATCACCGACGATGCGCCGATGCTGGCGCGGATCGGCTTCCTGCAGGTCGATGTCGACGTGTCGGCGTACGACCTGCACACCGCCTCGGGCGGCACCGCGGCCCAGATCACGGTGCCCACCGGCGACGTCGCGCTCGCGGGCGGCACCGTCGCCGACGCCGTCGACGTGACCCGACTGCTCGGCTCCACCAGTGCGACAGGGGCGGCCAGTCCCGTGCAGGTGACCGCCACGCGCGGGCTCAGTGCCACGGCGACCCTGGCGGTCAAGGACTCACCGGCCACCAGCGACGCCTCGTCGCGACCCGTCAACGCGGACGGCACGATCCACGCCACCTGGGCCGACCTGTCGCCGAACCACCTGCCCAGCGTCACCACCGATGCCGGCTACGACCAGCTCCGCCGGCTCGACCTCGTGCCCTCCCGCCAGGGCACCATGGGCGACGGGACCGACGGGGCCACGCTGGTCGACTCCAGCGCGGACTTCGAGACCCAGTTCGGCCTCGACTCGTCTTCAACCGACAAGTCGGTCACCCGCCAGCTCTACGACCTCGACGCGGCCGACAACGACAAGACCGTCTGTACCGCGTTCACCGTCGTCGACACGCACACCCTGACCTGCACCTCCGGCCCGCTTGCGAGCCCGGACAGTGGCATGGCCCCCGGCCACCACTACGTCATCAACGGCGACCCCGAGGCGCTGCGTGACGTCCTCATCGACGACTTGGCCGGTGTGCTGACCGCGTACTCCGAGCCGAACGCCTCGGTCGGCGCCGACCGCACCCTGCCGCTGGTCGACCTGCTCCCTTCCGACATCAGCGCCGCCCGCCTCTCGCTCAGCCGCACCCTCGTCCACCTCCAGCAGGACGCCACCGGCGACTCCCCGGAAACCGACGTCTCCACGCTGCAGGGCTTCGAGGCCGCGATCGCGCACTACGCGCCGACGAGCAGCACCACCCTCTCTCTGCCCGCCGGCAGCAGCCAGCTGGTCCTCGACACCGACCTGCAGTCGACGCCCAAGACGACCTTCGCGCCGCTGCGGCTGACCTCGGGCGACAGCGAGGTCCGCGTCATCGATGGGGTCGACGACAACGGCGACCCGGCCCGCGTCACCCTCCCGCTGCGCACGTCCTCCGACGCCCGGGTGCACCTCGCGGTCGACCTCGGTGACGGCGCGTCGTACGTCGGCACGGACACCACCGTCGGCGAGAAGGTCGACGGCTTCGCCTCCTCGGACAGCAACCTCAAGGTCTCCCTCGCCGACAAGAGCACCGAGTACGGCTCCACCTCGGTGCGCACCGGTGCCGCCCCGAACATCTCGGTGGGCATCGGTCTCCAGGTCGACACCGCCCCGTCGTCGTCGAGCCCGACGTGGATCCCGATCGGCGACTTCCGCGACTCCCTCACCCAGGTGCGGGCCGTCGACGGTGCTGCCCAGACCTGTGGCGGCGCGAGTGGTTCCGACGTGGCCGCCTGCGCCACGCTGCCTCTCGTCGGCGCCGACGCACCGCACTCGGCGCTGACCACCCTGCAGGTCGCGCTGAGCGCGGACCAGAGCTCCGGCGGCACCGGTGCCGACCTGGCCCACCAGCCGCTCGCCTTCCGCTTCCTGACCGACGGGCTGAGCGCCTTCAGCCGCACCCTGGGCGACTCGCTCGACGGGAACGCCGCCGGGCTGAGCCTGCCCATGGTCGGCACCGACCTCGACGCGGGAGCCGACGTCCCGGCGGCCGTCACGGCCTACACGGCGGCGGCACGGACCGCCCTGACCGCCGTCACCGACGACGAGACCACGCCGGCCGCGACCTTCGCCACCGATCTCACTGACGCGCTCAATGGCGTGCGCGTGGCGAACGTGGACCACACCGACACCGCCGTCACGGTGCTCTGCGACGGGGACCCGTGCGGCTCCGACGACACCGTCGCCGAGGTCACCGAGGTCAAGGCCCCCCTCGAGCTGAGCGGGGACCAGCCCAACCAGACCGCGACCTTCCGGGCGGGCCTCGCAGGCATCGCCCTCGACACCAACCTGAAGGTTCCGACGACCACGGCCTGGACCCTCGACGTCACCGTCGGCATCCAGCGCGGGTCCGGCCCGTTCCTGGTGATGAAGCCGGCCAGCGGCTCCTCCGTGGACGTGCTCACCGAGCACGTCACGGCGAAGCTGCCCACCTACAGCAGCACCAACTGCCACGCCTGGGACCGCGCCGCCGCGTGGGAGACCAAGCGCAACACCGACGCCGGCAGCAGCAACCCCGCGAACACCTGGGTCAAGCCCAGCAAGGACGCCACGGCTCGCTGCATCGACGCCTTCGTAGGCAAGCTGCCGTCGGTCCTCGTCGACCGCCAGGACACCACTCCCGGCGGCAACCACACCGGTCTGGACGCCGACCTCACCGTCGCGATCACCCCGGGTGACGCCGCCGATTCGGATGGCCGCGTGTACCTGCCCGCGATCTTCGACAAGAAGCTCTCGTTCGCGACCACGGCCACCGGGGACGGCGGCATCTCGGTCTACTTCGAGTCCTACGCCTCCGACCTCGGCTTCTTCGACGTGATGGGCACCATGGACCTCGACTGGCACGACGGCGTCTTCGCCGAGGCCGGACTGCAGTATGGCAACCTCGACATCGACGCCAAGACCGTCTACGACGTCCTCGACACCGGTTACGCCAAGGCCAAGAAGTGGCTGGCGCCGCTCAACCCGGCCGTCGACGTCCTGAGTGCGCCCATCCCCGGAGTCAGCGACATGGCCGAGCTGGTGGGATCACCGCCGATCTCGATGCTGTCGATCCTGGCCAAGGCCCACGCCGGCCTCGCCCTGGTGACCAACCTGCTGGAGTTCCAGCAGCTCGTCGCGCGCCTGCCCGGCTCGGGCAGCCAGCCCGAGCTCGTCGGCCTCGGCAGCGGAGTGGGCGGCGCGTTCCACATGTCGTCGCACAGCCTGCAGTTCAACTCCTGCACCAGCACCGCGACCCGCGACGGCGGCGAGGTCGTCATCACCGGCAAGTCGTCGGGAACCGGTGCGGCGGGACGCTGCGACGAGGGCGCCCTCTCCCGGATCAAGCGCAAGATCAACGGTAAGGCGCCGGAGGACCCGACCGCGGGCGAGCAGATTCAGAAGAAGATGACCAAGTCGGCGTACTTCAGCCTGCCCAGCATCTCGGTGCCGGTTCTCCAGGACGCCACCCAGATCTACGACATCCTGCTCGACTCCGGCGACGCCACGATGCTCTACGTCGACCTCGGCCACATGGGCGCGAAGGTCAGCCTGGTCCGCAACTTCGGGCCGCTGATGATCGGTCCCGTCCCGGTGGTCGCCTCCGTCGGCGGCACCGTCGGCATCGACGGCCGGATGGCCTTCGGCTTCGACACCCGTGGTCTGACCAACCAGATCGCGTCGGTCGACGAGGGTGATGTGCACGCACTGCACCCGCTGTCGCGCGGCCAGGTGTTCAGCGACGGCTTCTTCATCGACGACCTGGAGAAGGGCGTCGACGTGCCGGAGATCCAGCTGACCGCCACGTTCCAGGTCGGGGCATCGGTCAGCATCGGCTTCGCCGAAGCCGGGATCCAAGGTGGGGCGACGCTCGACCTCTCCCTCGACGCCTTCGACCCCAACCACGACGGCAAGATCTACACCGACGAGTTCGCGGGCTCCGACAACGGACCCGACTGCGCGTTCAACGTGTCCTCCGGGCTCACGTTCTTCCTGCAGTTCTACTTCCACATCGACCTGCTCATCACCAGCATCGACAAGACCTACGACATCGTCCGAAGTCCACGGATCAAGCTCTTCGAGTTCAACTGCGCCCCGGCCGACCCCACCCTCGCGGTGGTCGAGAACGGCGATCTTTGGCTGACCATGGGCAGCCACGTGAGCCAGCGCCATGCGTTCTCCTCGGTGACCGACGAGAAGTACACGGTCCGCCAGGTCGGGGCCACCGCCTCCGACGGCACCACCAAGGTCGAGGTCAGCGCGTTCAACCTCGTCCAGGACTACACGGTGCCGGCCGGCGGCCGGATCCGCGCCGAGGGCCTCGGCGGTGACGACACCGTCAAGCTCTACCCCGGCCAGGTCCTCGGTCACGACGACACCGGCGCCACCACGGTCACCGACGTCCCGTTCACGGTCCCGGCACTCGTCCTCGGCGGCGACGGCAACGACACCGTCGCAACCGGCGACGGCGCCGACGAGGTCAACGGCGGAGCGGGCACCGACAGCATCACCACCGGCGCCGGCAACGACCAGATCACCGGCGACGACGACAGCGACGTCATCGACTCCGGCACCGGGCATGACGTCGTGGACGGCGGCGCCGGCGACGACCGGATCAGCGGCGGACCGTCTACCGACAGCGTCACCGGCGGCCCCGGCGACGACACCATCGACGGCGGAATCGGCGTACAGCCCACCTCGTTGTTCCCGACCACCGACGCCGACGTGATCGGGCGGATGCTCGACTCCGGCGACCTGCTCGTCGGCGGCGACGGGTCGGACGACGTGACCGGTGGCGACGGCTCCGACCTCGCGGTCGGCGGCTCATACGACGCCAGCGGCGTCACCTTCACCGGGGACCAGACGACCCGGGTCTTCGGGGTCACCCCGACCGGGCACCTGACCGCGGTCGACGTGACGATCAAGACCGTCACCCTTCCGACACTGGCGGCGGTCCGGGCCGAGTGCGCCCTGCCGGGCGACGCTGGCACCGGCCAGGACCAGGTCAGTGGCGGCGGCGACCGTGACTACGTCATCGGCGGCGGCGGATCCGACCAGCTCTCCGGCGGTGCGGCCGCCGACGTGGTGTGCGGCCGCGGTGGCGACGACGTCCTGGACGGCGACGGCAGCGACGTCGTGCCGTCCGACCAGGGTGCCGACGAGGTCCGCGGCGGACCCGGCCGGGACCGCCTCTACGGCAGCGGCGGCGACGACAACCTGTACGGTGACGCCGACAACGACCTGGCCCGCGGCGGCGACGGCGCCGACACCATCAGCGGTGGGTCGGGCTCCGACCTGCTCGCCGGTGAGAGCGGGGTCGACACCATCTCCGGCGACGACGTCGGCACCGGCTCGTCCGCGACGGCGGACACCGCTCGCAACATCGTGTGTGCCACGTCGACGAGTGTCGTGGACGGTCTGGTCGACCTCAACGGCGACCTGTCCGGCAACGGTCTCGACGACGGGTCCCTCGAGGGTCTGCGCGTGACCGACGGCCAGGTCATCGGCACCGACGGATCGGCGTACACCGGGATGCTCGGCGGAGTGGTGTTCACCGGCGGCAAGGCCGACCTCGACGGCAACGGCCGGATCGAGAGCCGCACGGCCGACCTCACCGGTGACACCGGAGTGGTGGACCTGGCCGGCATGACCGGCGCCGTAGGCGACGGCGACTGCATCCTGGGTGGCGACGCGGCCGACGGCCGGCTCGACGGCCAGCAAGGCGGCGACTACGTCGACGCCGGGACCGGCAACGACGCCGAGGTCCACGGTGGCCCGGGCGACGACCTGGTGCGCGGCGGCGACGGTCAGGACACCGTCCAGGGCGAGGCCGGGGACGACCTGGTCGCTGGCGACGCCGGGGACGACGTGCTCTACGGCGAGGCCGGCAACGACACCGTCCGCGGCAGCTCCGGGCAGGACCTGATCGCCGGCGGCAGCGACAGCGCCGGTGCGACCGACGGCGCCGACCAGCTCCTCGGTGACGGCGGCAACGACGTGGTCGCCGGCGGCAACGCCAGCCTGTCGCGGACCGCACTCGCCGGCACCGCCATCCCAGGCGTCGGCATCACCCTCTTGGCCACCCCGGCCGACAGCGGACCGGACGACCAGGCGTTCGGCGGCTACGGCAACGACTGGGTCTTCGGCCAGAGCGGCGCTGACCAGGCCTTCGGCGGACCCGACGACGACGTCGTCGAAGGCGGGGAGGGCGACGACACCGTCCAGGGCGACGACGGCAACGACCTGCTCCTCGGAGGCTCCTCCACCGGCGGAGCCGTCACCCTGACCCGCTCCGGCGCGGGCATCCCCGACGGCAACGACACCATCAACGGCGACCACGGGGTCGACGGGCTCGACGGCAGCGACGTCATGGCCGGCGACAACGCCCGGCTCGACCCGCCGCCCGCCACCGGCGGCACCGCTCGGACGCGGTGGGCACGGATCCGCCCGGGCGTGGGACTGCAGCTCTTCGACGTCGCCACCACGACCGCACCCGCGGCCGGCACCAGCGGTGACGACACCCTGAGCGGCGACGGGGCCGACGACCTGATCCTCGGCCAGGCCGGCAACGACACCGTCTCCGGCGGCGACGGCAACGACGCGGTCGAGGGCCAAGCCGGCGCCGACGCCATCCACGGTGACAACGGCGACGACGAGCTGCTCGGCGGTTCGTGGACGGCAGGCGCCAACGACGCGGCCGTCGGCGGCACCGGTGACTCCGTCTTCGGCGACACCGGCGACGACGTCGTACTCGGCGACAACGGCACGGTCGTCACGGGGGCGACCCCGCGGGTGCAGCTGCTCGACGTCCCGAACGTCGGCGCGGCCGCGGCCGCGCCGACGTACGGCGGGGACGCGCTCTCCGGCGGGGTCGGCAACGACACGGTGTTCGGTCAGGGCGGGAACGACACCCTGCACGGAGACGACGGGCTCGACGCGCTCGAGGGGGACGCCGGGGCCGACACGCTGTTCGGTGACGCCGGTGATGACGCGCTGACCGGTGGCAGTTCGGCCGGCAACGGTGCCATCATCGCAACGCGAACTGCCACGGGGCAGCTCGACGGCGCCGACACGCTTTCCGGCGGCCTCGGCGACGACGTGCTCGCGGGTGACAACGCGCGGATGGACCGGCAGGTCGGGCTACGCGCCGACGGGACGACCAAGCGCACGGTCACGCTCTTCGACCTCGACCGGGCCACGGCTCCGGCGGCCCAGGGGGCCGGCGCCGCCGACGTCCTGGCCGGCGACGACGGCCGCGACCTGATCTTCGGTCAGGCCGGCAACGACCAGGTCACCGGCGGCACCGGGGACGACTACGTCGAGGGCAACGCCGGGGACGACACCATCGACGGTGGCCTCGGCGAGGACGACCTCGTCGGCGGCGGCTCCAGCAACACCGGCGACATCATCACCACCGCCACCGACCGTCTGCTCACCGCACCGTCGTCCACCGTGGACGCCTCCGCGGCCGGGCTCGTGGACGGCAACGACACGATCACCGGCGGCGACAGCACGGACGTGGCCCTCGGCGACAACGGCCGGATCACCCGCAACGGGCCCAACGCCACCATCGCCGGTGGCGGCTCCGGGGTGCACGTGGTCCGGCAGGTCGCCATGGCCGATGCCGGTCCGGGTGTGTGGGCGGGCAGCGACCAGATCTCCGGCCAGGCAGGGGACGACGACCTGTACGGCGGCTTCGACAGCACCGGCACGACGCGGACCAAGCAGTCCTACGCCGGTCAGCCGGTTCCGGGCGACGTCCTCGACGGCGGCAACGGCGACGACGCGCTGCTCGGCGACCAAGGGGTTGACGTACCGACCCCGGCCGGCTCGCTCGGCACGGTGAACACCACCGTGTCGAACAACGGCGGCTTCGTCTCCGAGCTGATCCGGCCGGCGGGGACGCTGGTTCGGGTGGTCACCCAGACCCAGCCGACCGTGGGCGGCGACGACCTGCTGCTCGGCGGGACGGGCTTCGACTCGATCCATGCCGGTGCGGGCGCCGATCTGGTCAACGCCGGCGACGGTGCCGACGTCGTCTTCGGCGGCGACGGTGCGGACGCCATCTGGGGCGGTGCCGACCACGACCGGATCTTCGGCGGCACGGGCGACGACTTCCTCGACCTGAAGAAGCGGGTCGGTGACTCGGCCCTCTGGGGCCTGGTCGCGCCGAGCTTCGACACCGACAACAAGGCGTCGACGACCAACGGTCTGGACGTCATCTACGGCGGCAGCGGTCACGACGCGCTCCAGGCCGACATGGGCGACCAGGGCAAGACCGTCGGCGACCGGCTGATCGACTGGAACGGCGTCTACAACCTCTACCAGGTCTGCAACGGCGCCTACGGCGCAGGCAAGGTCCAGAACAAGGCCGACCCCTCGACGGTCTCGCTGCTGACCGATCTGGCGGCGGCGACCGGATCCGTGGGACCGGCCGAGCTGGCCCTGGTCTCCAGCGGCGACGAGACCAACCCGAAGTACCCCGGCGCTCCGGGCAACTTCACCTGCGAGGCGAACTAGCTAGAGGGCGTTGCGCCCATACGTGTTCCCACCGAAGCGATTTCGACGTGACACTCTGCACCCGCGTCTTTCTGCGCGGACTGACACACCGGCGAGGCATGCCAGCACGTTGGGGGAACTGGAAATCTTTGAGTGGCCGGTCTATTACTCGGCGGTGACGCCCGCACGAGCTCCGCCACACCGCGGCCAGTCTCGCGATCGCCAGTGGTGCCGACGTCAAGGTGGTCCAGCAGATGCTCGGTCACTCCTCGTCGACGATGACCCTCGACACCTATGGCCACCTGTTCGACGACCGGCTCGACGAGGTCTCCAGCGCCCTCAACAAAGCACGGCAGTCCGTCGAACTTCCGGAACGGCGCCTGACTCAACGCAATGTGAGAACGGGCGCGACTCGAGTCCCTCGACCACCGGCGACGAACGCTCCTGTTGCCCAAACGTTGCCCAACGGGGGTGTCGGCGACAGATCGGTGCACCGGTCCGAGAGAAGAACCGCAGGTCAGAACGGCAATGCGAGTGGCGCCCCCGGAAGGATTCGAACCTTCGCTCCCGCCTCCGGAGAGGGATCCGGGGACGAGGCGGACGACGACGAGAAGTGACGTTTGCGCAGGTCAGTGTGCACTTTCGACTCCATCCGCACGACGGGACGTCTCGGCCAGTTCGGGTTGTTTGCGGCTCTCGTGTTGCCCCAGTGTTGCCCAGCGCGGCTCCCCTCGGGTCAAACTCGACGATGGCCGTCGAGGCTCTTGTTCGGGGTTTGCACGCCGCGAGCCAAGTGCTCCCAATCGTCGGGCATTGGACATGCCTGTCGACCGCTGAGCGGAGCCTGATCAAACTGTCGGTCCGTTCCGGTTCGAACGCGGCGTGCAAAGTTCATGGAGTAGACCTGCTTTCGCGGAGGCCTGGCGTCGTCATGTCGCAGGCTTCTTCTAGGTGGGTGGGTCCAGGGGAGAGCGGAGAGGCCCTGAACGACAAGTCAGTCGGCCGCCATGATGTGAAGCGCGATCCGGAATATGGTGGTGTCGCCTTCTGTGTTGAGGAGCGTGACGTCACCGCCGAGGTCCCGTGCGGTCTCTCGGGCGAGCCAGAGCCCGAGACCACCGGCGACGCTGGCATCGCGGCTGCTGACCCAGGCGTCGAAGACCTGTGGCGCCAGATGGGTCGCGATCCCCGGGCCGGTGTTGGCGATGTCCACCACGAGGCCCCGGGCAGGATCTGGAGCCAGGCGCACGTCGATGTCGAGGTGCCCATTGGCGGGGGTGAATCGCCGGGCGTTGTCGAAGATCGGCTCCATGACCTCGATGAGTTCGGCGCATCGGGTCTGCGGTGTGATGCCTGGGTCGATGCGGACGGACAGGACGATCGAGCCGAGTTCGGCCTGACGATGCCACCGCTTTCCGGCTTCCGCCAGTGCCTGGAGCACGGGTGCGGGTGCATGTTCGCGTGCCCTGCCTCGGGCCAGCATCCGATCCACGATGGAGGTGAGCTGATCGGCGTCGCGGACGATCCGTTCGAGCGCGGCGTTGAGTTCGTCGGGGTCACTTTCGCGGAGGGCCAGCTCGGCTTCGGCGCGCAGGGTGGCGACCGGCGTACGGAGCCGATGGCCGGCGTCGGCGGCAAAGGCGAGCTCGGTCATGT